>SYAB01000184.1 GCA_005787665.1 Actinomycetota bacterium | reverse complement strand
GACCCCGCAACTGCTCGAGCACTCCCCCGACGCGGTCATCATCTTCGTCACCAACCCGGTCGACCTGGTCACCTATGCCGGAGCGCGATCGGTCGACGTCCCGGCGGGCCGCGTCTTCGGCTCCGGCACAGTGCTGGACTCCAGCCGCTTCCGCTACCTGATCGGCCGCCGGGCCGGGGTGGACGTCGGCAACGTGCACGGGTTCATCGTCGGCGAACATGGCGACTCCGAGATCCCGCTGTGGTCCAGCGTCTCGATCGGCGGCGTACCGGCCACCGAGTGGCGCGCCGATGGGGCCCCGGTGTTCGACGAGGCCACCCGGGTCAGCGTGGCGGAGGGCGTGGTCAACGCGGCCTACGAGATCATCGAGGGCAAGGGTGCCACCAACCTGGCGATCGGGTTGTCCACCGCCCGCATCATCGAAGCGGTGCTCGGCGACCAGCACCGGGTGATGCCGATCTCCTCGGTGCAGACCGGCGCCTACGAGCTGACCGACGTCGCTTTGTCGCTGCCCACCCTGGTGTCGCGGGCCGGCGCGGGTCAGGTGCTGGAGGTACCGATGGCGGTCAACGAACTACTCGGCCTGCAGGGTTCGGCCAGTACGCTGCGGCAGGCCCGAGACTCCCTCGGTATCTGATCCCGGTCGGCATACCCCTGCTGCTGAGGGACTTGCCGGTGCGGGCCGACGTGGTCGGGCCTAGACTCCGCGCTATGCAGTCGCTCACCAAACGCGTCGCGTTCGCTCTGACGGTGGCGGCTGCACCCCTGGCGGGATTGCTCTGGCCGGCCCAGGTCCTCGCCGAGGAGGCCTGCGGCCCGGCGATGTTTTTCAACATCGAGACCAACCAGTGCGAGTACTACGCCATCGCAGGACCCGGACCGGTCGGACCCGGCCCGGTCGGACCCGGACCGGTCGGACCCGGACCGGTCGGACCCGGGCCTGTGGGACCCGGACGGTAACGACGGCGAAACGCCGCGGGGCTGCGACTTTTGCTCCATGATTCCCGGCATGCAGAGCATGCAGGTCACTGAGTTGACCGCCGATCTGGCCCGCCATGAGGAAGCTGGCGACTACCTCGCGGTGATCGGCGGGGTGCGCGACATCCTCGCCTCCGACCGTGCCGCGATCGCCGACCCCTGGGTCAAAGGATGGATCGGCCGGCGTTGGCGTGACCTGTTCATGCAGGAGGCGGTCAAGGATCCCCAAGCGGTCGACTATGCCTCCAAGCCGCTGTTGCTCTCGGGGCTTCCGCTGCCGGGCATATTGAAGAAGTCCAACCCGCGCCAGGCCGTCGCCGAGCGGTTCCTCAAGAACGCACCGGCCAGCGAGTGGCAGGCCGAAATGCCTGCCGCCCAACATGACCCCATCGAGAACACCACACTGATCATCTGCGGTGGACTGCTCACCGGATTGCTGCACGCCGACGCGCACGCCTTCCCGGTGGAGGCCGAGCAGGTGTTCCAGGATCGCGGCTGGCGCTACCTGCGCGCCGACATTCACCCGATGCGGTCATGCGAGGCCAACGAGGCCGATATCGAGGCGGCCTTCCGGGGCGAGGGCCTGGATTCCCGGGGCAAGCCGAGCGCCGATCTTGGACCGCCGGACAAGGTCTTCCTGCTCGGATACAGCAAGGGGACCCCGGACATCCTGTCCTTCCTGGTGCACCACCCCGAGTACCACGATCGGATCACCGGGGTGTTCACCTGGGCCGGCGCGGCCGGCGGCTCCTACACGGCCGACGGCATCTACGGTCAGATCAAGAATCTGCCTATCGAAGATTCCTACGAGTACCTCAGCGCGTTGCTGTCGGTGATCAGCCCGGCGATGCTCAATCGGGTCGGGGTTCGCCGGATCGAGGAGTACGACGTCAAGGGCGCGTTGAACGACCTCCGCACCGAGGTGCGCGAGGCGTTCAACCGCACACACGCCTCCTACCTCGACAGCCTCGGGATCCCGCTGTTCGCACTCACCGGTGCCACCACACCGCTGGAGGTGCCCAATGTGCAGTTCATGGACGCCGTGCGACTGAGCTCCCATGACGCCAACAACGACATGCAGCTCACCCAGCAGCAGGCCATGCTGCCGATCGGGATGAACACCCACCTGGCGATGGCGCACGCCCACCACTGGGACGTCGCCTATGCGCCGTTCCCGGCCGCTATGCGCGCCCTCACGCCGAATCTGGAGCACCATTGGCCGCGGTATGCCGCCCTGGTGGCCAATTGGGAGCTGATGGCAGAACTCGGCCTGATCGACTGAGGACTATCGCGGATCGGGCAGCCGCATGGTGCGGCAGGCCAGCAGTGCCAGATCGGTCGCCACGTCGGCCGTCGCCCCGGTTGGGGTCAGGATGTGGCTCAGGCCAAGGCGGACAACGCTTTCCACCATCAGGCGAACATCGCCCGGGTCAGCGGCCGGCCACTGCCCGGTGACCCACTCGCGTAGAATCTCCACCGCGCGGCCGATCAGCGGTTCGCCGCGAACGGTGAGCAGTGGCAGCAGCGAGACGTCGCCGCCGTTGGCCGAGGTCTGGGTCAGGATTGTCTGCAGCAGTGCATTGTCGCGGGCGATCGACACCATGTAGTCCGCGGCGGCGTACACCCCGCCGGCCAGATCCCCGGGATGTTCGTCGAAGAGAACCTTCAAACCGTCGAAGAACTCCGAGGTCTCCCGCAGCACCAGGGCGTTGCCGAGATCATCCTTGGTGCCGAACTCCGCGTGCAGGCTCTGGCGGCTGATACCGATCTCAGCCGCGATCGCTCCCATCCGGACCGCCGCCCAGCCGCGGTCCAAGACGACCTGACGGGCGGCGTCGAGTGCGAGTTCGCGAAGCCGGGCGCGGCCGAAGGCGCGGGTCTCCGCCTTCAGGTCCACGACAGTCATGGGGCAGAGTTTAGCCGAAACGACACTCGCATCACTTATGTAGATCGTGCT
>SYAB01000183.1 GCA_005787665.1 Actinomycetota bacterium | reverse complement strand
GACCTGATCGGCCGGCTGTCGACCGCGTGCGCCGAAGGACGTCTGGAGCGTTTCACCGCTCAGATGATCTTGATCTCGTTGTTCAGCGCCGGCGGAGAGTCCACGGCATCGTTGCTCGGCACCGCGGTGGACATCCTGGCGGCCGACGCTGAGCTGCAGCGCCGGTTGCGTGCTCACCCCGATCTGCTCGGCGCGTTCGTCGAGGAGACGGTGCGCCTCGAGCCGCCGTTTCGAGCCCATCATCGGCACGTGGTCGCCGACACCGCCCTTGCCGGGACGTCGCTGCCGGCCGACTCCCGGCTGCTGCTGCTGTGGGGTGCGGCCAACCGCGACCCCGCCCATGTCGAGTCGCCCGACGAACTGCGGCTCGATCGGGCGGTCAGCAAGGGGCACATGAGCTTCGGCAAGGGCATCCACTTCTGCCTCGGTGCCCCGCTGGCCCGGCTGGAAGCCGTGACGGTGCTGCGACTGCTGCTGGAGCGCACCGAATGGTTCCAGACCGTCGAAACCGGTCCGTGGCTACCCAGTGTGCTGGCCCGCCGACGCGAACATCTGCGACTGCGCCTTAGGTGACCTCGGCGTTGGACCGCGGGAACCCGCCACCCTGGGGGAACAGCGGGAAGACCACATCGTCGAGCTTTTCCGCGTCACCGGCCGTGCGATTGACCGTCGCTCCCCAGATGTTGCCGTCGGCGGCGACGTCGAGGGCCCAGGCGTGTCCGTGCTTTCCCTCGCGCACCACCTCGGGGTTGCCGGTCACCGCGCCGGTGGCCTGAGCCAGGCGGACCGCCACGGTCTGTTTGGTGTTCACCAGGTTCACCAGGACAGTGCCGTCCAGGGCGACGCAACCGGCCACCCCGGGCGTGTCCGGCCAGGTCCACACCGTGGTGGCCGTGGAGTCCGGGCCGATGCGCTGCAGCCGGTCACCGACCGGGGTCCGGTCTACGACATACAGGGAGCGGTCGGCCGGGTCGAGGCACATGCTGCCGCCTGCGCCCATCCCGCTCAAGGCGGTGGTCGGTGGAGCCTGGCCCACCGTGGTGGGCTGCTCGATCCGGATCACTTTCCCCGCCAACGATTTCGGGTCGTTGGCGAGTGCGGGGCTGCCGGCGTCACCGGTCTGTACCACCAGGGTCGTCGGGCTGGTGAACAGCAACGACCCGGTGTTGCCCGTCGCACCCTTGGGGATTCCGGTGAGCAGGTCTTTGGGCACGTCGCCATCGGCGATCCGGATCACCCGGTTGTCGGTCGGAGTGCTGATGTAGGCGTACATCAGCCGATCCTGAGAGTACGTCGGTGACATCACGATCGACATCAGGCCTCCGTCGCCGCTGCCGTCCACCGGAATCACCATCCGCACCTTCGGCTCGGCGCTGATCGAGACCTCCTTGACCGCGCCGGTGGTCCGTTCGGCGACCAGGGCGGTCTTGGCGTCCGGGCCCATGATCAGCCCGCTGGTGCTCTCCAGGCACCCCTGCATGACGCCGGGGGCCGGGCACTCCTTGGGGAACGGCTTGGGCGGCAGCGGCGGGGGAGGCGGCGGGGTCGACGGCGGCCCCGCCGCCATCTTCGGCGGCTCGGTGAAGGGCTGGGAGACCGCATTGTCGAAACGCGCGCACCCCGTCACGAGCACCGCCGCCGCGCACAGTGCGGCCAGGGACCGCACCGGTCGTGGCGTTCGCATGCCCGCCAGGTTACGGATTGGGCGGCGGTGTTCGCCACGCCGAGGTGCGCACGCGTCAGATCGGGCCCTCCGCAGCGCCGGTCAAATCCGGTGATTTAGCCGCATGTGGACTTACGCTGGCCGTGTGACGAGCCAGAATCCCGATCCCGGCTGGCAGCGGCCCGAGGACGCGGTCCGCCCGGCGTCGGCGCAGCTGGTCGATCCCGAGGACGATCTCGGGTCCGCAGGCCACGGCGGCGACTTCGAGACCACCCGCATCGCGTCGCCGTACTCCGCGGCGCCGACCCCGGGAGCGTCGCCCTCTACGGGGTACGGGCTGCTGCACGATCCCGGGCCGCTGCCCTATGCGGCACCGCCTGCCGAACCGGCACCGCACCTGGCCGCGCCGATGGAGATCACCCCGATCGACGCCGAGGAGCGGGCCCGGGTGGCGAGCCGGCGCGGCACCCAGGACCTGGGCCTACTGCTGCTGCGTGTGGCGCTGGGGGTGGTGTTCATCGCCCACGGCCTGCAGACGGCGTTCGGATGGTGGGGCGGTTCGGGGCTGGAGGGTTTCAAGGAAACCCTGGCCGAGGCCGGCTACCAGAACTCCGGACTGCTGACCTACATCGCCGCGGGCGGCCAGATCGCCTCCGGCGTGCTGCTGGTATTGGGGTTGTTCACCCCGCTGGCCGCCGCGGTGGCGCTGGCGTTCCTGGTCAACAGCGTGCTGGCGACCTTCACCGCTCAGCGCGAGGGCGGCGGGCTGTTCGTCTTCGGTTCCACTGCGGAGTACCTGCTGATGCTCAGCGTGGTGGCGGCGACCGTCATCCTGGCCGGGCCGGGCCGCTACGGTTTCGACGGCGGACGGGGCTGGGCCCGGCGGCCGTTCATCGGCTCGATGCTGGCCCTGGTGATCGGTGTCGGCGGAGGGGTGGCCGCCTGGCTGTTCCTGCGCGGCAACAACCCGTTCGGCTGATCCGTCCGCGCCGAGTGTGAAACGACGGCGATTTTCGCCGGGTCTTTCCGCAGCAGCTTCACACTCGGCGAATAGTCGGGAAAATCGGCTCGCCGGGGCGCCGGACGCTCAGCGCCGGTAGGGGTTGGGCACCTTGCCCCCGCTGGCGGCGGTCAGCATCGGCAGGGTGGCGAAGGTGACCGCCGGAAGCAGCAGGTCGCGGGCGCCGATGCGACAGGCCCTTGCCCAGTGGCCGCGATTGAACTTCAGTCCTTCGATCTGCGACCAGGGCACTGTGGTGCTTCGCAGCAGGGTGCGCGCGGTGACCGCATCCTCGTCTGCGACGGTGCGCAGCCGTTCGATGGTGACCGAGACCAGCACCGGGATCACCATCAGCGCCGCCATTCCGGCCAGGCCGAACGCCGGGCCGACGGTGAGCAGCGCCAAGGCCAGGAAGGCGGAGGCGAAATGTGCCATCGGGGAGATCCGGATCACGGTCGGGGTGCGTTGGGATCCGCCAGGCATGACTCCATCATCGCATTTGACGGCTGAGCTGTGCCGGGACTAACCTTCGCCAGTATGACGTCCGGCGGAGAGCTCGTAGTAGGTCAGCGCGTTGGTGCCGCGCTTGCCCTCCGCCGGGTCTAGCCACACGCACCAGCGCGCCACCCTCGTACAGCTGCCGACGCTGACGGGGGTTTTTTCTTGCCCGGCCCCCGACCTCCGACCACCCGAAGACACCGAGGACACCCCACGTGAGCGCACCCACCCGAGACACCGAGCACTCGGCCACGCCGATCAACGGAGCGCATGACACCGGCAAGTCCGGCCCGTCCCGTATTCCGCCCCAGCAGCTCACCGGCGCCGAGGCCGTCGTGCGCTCGCTGGAGGAACTCGGCGTTGAGGTGATCTTCGGCATCCCCGGCGGCGCCGTACTGCCGGTCTACGATCCGCTGTTCGACTCCCAGCAACTGCGCCATGTGCTGGTGCGCCACGAACAGGGCGCCGGGCATGCCGCCAGCGGCTACGCCCATGCCACGGGCCGGGTTGGGGTCATGATGGCCACCTCGGGCCCGGGCGCGACGAACCTGGTGACCCCGCTGGCCGACGCCCAGATGGACTCCATCCCGGTGGTCGCCATCACCGGACAGGTCGGCCGCAGTCTGATCGGCACCGATGCCTTTCAAGAGTCCGACATCACCGGCATCACCATGCCGATCACCAAGCACAACATCCTGGTCCGCGACGGCGACGATATCGCCCGCTGTATCGCCGAGGCCTTCCACATCGCCTCCACCGGCCGCCATGGCGCGGTCCTGGTCGACATCCCCAAGGACGTGCTGCAGGGGGAGTGCACCTTCGCCTGGCCGCCGCACCTGGAGCTGGCCGGCTACAAGCCCAACACCAAGCCGCACGGCCGCCAGATCAAGGAGGCCGCCAAGCTGATCGCCTCGGCCCGCAAACCGGTGCTCTACGTCGGCGGTGGCGTGATTCGCGGCGAGGCGTGCGATGAGCTCGCCGAACTGGCCGAGCTCACCGGCATCCCGGTGGTGACCACCCTGATGGCCCGCGGCGCCTTCCCGGACAGCCACCCGCAGAACCTGCGGATGCCCGGTATGCACGGCACGGTGGCCGCAGTGGCCGCGCTGCAGAAAAGCGATCTGCTGATCACCCTCGGCGCCCGCTTCGACGATCGGGTGACGGGCAAGCTGTCGACCTTCGCCCCCGACGCGAAGGTGATCCACGAGCCCCCGCGGACTACCACTAGGGTTCCAAACAGAAAGCCACTTCAAACCCAGGGCCTCCCCACAAGAAGAATTACGACTAGGGAGGCTCCCCACAAGCAGAGTTACGACCAG
>SYAB01000182.1 GCA_005787665.1 Actinomycetota bacterium | reverse complement strand
TCAGCCGCCGCTTGCGTTCCTCGGGGTCGGTGGTGACCTCGGCAGCCTCGAAGGCCCCCATGATGCGTCCGCGCAACTCCAAGGCGTCGTCGATGGTTTTCATCCCGTGGGCGTAGGTGGCGAAATGATCGTTACCGAAGTAGTTCTGCTGCGCGCCGGCCGCCACGATCAGGCTGTCGAAGGGGATCACCGTCTCCATGGACATCAGCTTGGAGGTGATGGTCCGGTTCGTCAGGTCGACCTCCTCGACATCGCCGAGCAGCACCTTGCAGTTCTTGTTGCGCTTGAGTACCAGCCGGGTGGTCGGCGCGATGTCTCCGGCCGAGAGGATGCCGGTGGCCAACTGGTAGAGCAACGGCTGGAACAGGTGGCTGGTGGTCTTGGCCACCAAGGTGACGTCGACGTCGGCGCGGTGCAGGGACTTGGCCGCGGTCAGCCCGCCGAATCCGGAGCCGATGATGACGACGCGATGACGACGGGGAGCGGGCGCGGGACTGGCCATGGGTATTCCTTGCTGGCGCTGGTTGCGGGCTGCGTGATGAGGCTACCGCCGAATCCTCTCCGAGCGCCTGCCGTTCGGTGGTTTCCTGCCCCGGGGGTCCCGCCCGGAGGCATACTCAGCTGACCCGGCGAGCAGTGCCGCACCGGTCCATCGGGGAGGTTTGAGGAGCACACGATGTCGACGGCAGAACACTTCCTGGAGTCCGGGAGCCGCCGGGTCGGCGAGCTGACCCCCGACGACCTGGAACTGCAGCGCTATCTGCTGGACCTGTCCCTGCAGCCGCTGGACCGCTTCGACGGCTTCTCCCATATCGAGCAGTACCTGCTCTCGGCGTTGCGCTACCAGCTCAACTACACCTGCTACGCGCTGGCCCTGGCCCAGTACAGCTACACCCCGGCGTTCACCGGCTACCTCACCGAAGCTCAGGCCAACACCATCGAGAAGATGCGCGACAAGCGGGTGTGGGGGTATTGGGCGCACGAGTGCCTGGTCGGCTACCAACGCTGGAATCCCGATCCGATCGTCTTCGCCAACGTCATGTACACCGGCTTCCTCGGGGTCATGATCGGGATGTTCGAGACCCTCAACGACGCCCGGTTCTCTGAGCCGGGGGCGTTCACTCTGCGCTGGAACGACGACACCGAGTACGTCTACGAGTTCGCCTCGCTGTGCGAGGCGATCGTGCACAACATGGACATCAGCAGCCACGGACCGCTCTACCCGTGCGAGCCCCGGCTGATCTACCCGATGTGCAACGCCTTCTCGCTGTCCACCCTGCTCATGCATGACAGGTTGTACGGCACCGACTTCGGCGCCGACCGGGTCGAGCAGATGGCGCAGGCCTACCGCACGCACAAGTATCTGCGGCGCGACAACCGGTTCATGGCTGCCCGCGGCCCACTGAAGTTCTTCATGGGCCCGTCGGTGGGCAACGACGGCGTGATGTCGTACTGGTTGCACTTCGCCATGCCCGATCAGGCCAAGAAGACCTGGGAGAATCTGCGGGAGAACCTGGTTCGCATCACCGAGGACGATGTCACGATCGAGGCGACCAGCTGGGAGACCCTGGATCCGGGCAACTACAGCCGCGGCACCGGGATGAGCCGGGTCTCGGTGATGGCTGCCGCCAAGGAGCATGGCGACGACGAGTTGGCGGATGCCCTCGAAGGGTCACTGGACAAGCGGTACAAGACCGTGCGCAAAGACGGGGCTCGCGCCTACACGGGCATCTCCAGCTGGGGCAACGCCGGGCATGTGCTGGCCCGGTTCACCACCGCCAACGCGATGCGCGACCTGCTCTCCGGGGAGGTTCCCGCCGAGTGGCGGACCGGGCCGGTGCTCGCCCAGGCCGCCTATCCGGACGTCCTGGTGACCCGGGCGGTGAGCGACGGGCGCGCCCTCGACCTGACGCTACGGCCCGGAAACGGCGGCGGACGAACGGCTCTGGGCGTCGAGCGCCTCGCCCCCGGGCACGGTTACGCGGTGATCGGCGGCGTCGAGGACACCGTGACCGCCGACGGCTCGGGCCGCGCGACGGTGTCGGTCGACCTCGGCGACCGCCACGAGGTGGCGTTGCGCCCGCTCGATCCATAGAGCAACGCCAGCCCGCCGGCCATCGCGATGACCGGTCCGAGGTTGTGGAACACCATGTCGCCCATCATGTTCGGGCCCGCGAAGTCGAACAGCCCGAAGGCGTGCATATCGAGCACCCCGAGTTCGAAGATCACCGCGCCCAGCACGATCAGCAGCGTGCCCACCCCGCGGGGTGCCCGCCAGAGGGGTATCGCACGGCTCAGCGCCAGCGCTACGACGATCACCGCGAGATAGCAGGCGCTGCGCACCGACCACGCCGTCGCCGAGCCGGTGTTCTGCACGACGCCGCTGAGCGCCAGCACCGGCACGCCGATCAGGCACACGGCCACCGCAAGGGCGCAGTAGCGCAGCACACTCACCGGCTCGGACCGGCTCTCGATCACCGGCGAGGGCTCGCAGAGCGGCGGCTGACCTGGGGCGGGGCGCCGGGCGACCGGCGCGAACAGCACCGTCGTCTCCCCGGACCGGCCCAGGCCGAGCAGGCGCCGAAGCCGCCCGACGACCATCAGGATCCCGAGTCCCACGATGCAGCACACCATCGCCTCCCATCATGGCCGACCCCGCAGGTCGGCGGGGGGAATTGCCGGACAGCTAAGGACGGTCCGTGATCGACTGATCCGATGCTCACCGACTCCCTCCGCGCTGTCCTGGCGGCCGCCGAACGGATCCGGCCCTGGCAGGAGGATCTCTACCGCGATCTCCACCAGAACCCGGAGCTGTCCCATCAGGAGCATCGCACCGCGGCGGTAGTGGCGAAGCGCCTGGCCGAGGCCGGTTTCGAGGTGAACACCGGGGTCGGCGGCACCGGTGTGGTGGGGATGCTGCGCAACGGCGAGGGTCCGACGGTGTTGCTGCGCGCCGATATGGACGCGCTGCCGGTGCGCGAAGAGACCGGGCTGCCCTACGCCAGCACGGTGCTGGCCACCCCGGTGGGCGAGGACACCGAGGTGCCGGTGATGCATGCCTGCGGCCACGATATGCACACCGCCTGCCTGCTGGGGGCCGCCCAACTGCTCGCCGAGGGCGAAAAGCATTGGCGCGGAACGCTGGTCACCGTATTTCAGCCAGCCGAGGAGACCATCAACGGCGCCCAGGGGATGGTGGAGGACGGCCTGGCGGCTCTGATCGGCCCGGTCGACGTCGCGCTGGGTCAGCATGTGGCGCCGCTGCCGGCCGGGCGACTGGCCACTGTTGCGGGGCCGGCCTTCGCCGGGGCCGCCTCGATCCGGATCACGGTGCACGGCCACGGCGGGCACGCTTCTATGCCGCAGAGCACGGTCGATCCGGTGCTGCTCGCGGCGGCGATCGTGCTGCGCCTGCAGGGTGTCGTCGCCCGGGAGATCGAACCGGGCCAGCCGGCCGTGCTGACTGTGGGCAGTCTGCACGCCGGATCGAAGGCCAACATCATCGCCGACCGTGCCGAACTGCTGGTCAACATCCGGTTCTACAGCGAGGCGGTGCGCTCCACGCTGCTGGAGGCGATCCGCCGGATCGTCACCGCGGAGTGTGCCGCGTCGGGTTCCCCACGCGACCCCGAGTTCGACGTCTTCGAGAACGCACCGCTGACCGACAACGACGCGCACGTCACCGCCCGCCTCGACACGGCGTTCAGCACGGCCCTGGGCGCCGACACACTGATCACCGCGCCGTTGATCACCGGCAGCGAGGACTTCAGCGACCTCGCCCGCGGCGTCGGGGCGCCGTACAGCTTCTGGCTGTTCGGCGGGGCCGATCCCCGTCTCTTCCAGACCGCCGACGGCGCGATGCCCACCGACATCCCGGTCAACCACTCCCCTCACTTCGCCCCGCTGATCCAGCCGACCCTGGACACCGGCACCGCCGCGCTGGTCACCGCGGCACTGGCCTGGCTGGCCGCCTGAGCGGGATCCCGTCCGCCGGACCGCTCACCCGGCCGCCCCTCCGTCCGCCCCTCCGCTGGCCCGCCCCCCGTCCACGCCGAGCGTGAATCCTCTGCGATTTTCAGCCCCTTTTTCCGCACTGACTTCACACTCGGCGCGCGCAAGTCGGCGCGGGGTAGCTTGGCGCGGGGTAGCTTGGCGCGGGGCAGCTCGGCGCGGGGGTTGCTCGGCGCGCGCAAGTCGGCGCGGGCGGCCCGACGCAACGGGGGCCCGCCTCGGCACCCGCCGCTCGACGTGAATGTCCCTCAATACGAGGACAGCGAATCATCAACCGGTAGGGGTTTCCCGCCGACGCCCGTCTCGCCCTGCGCGCGGCACCGTTGGGGGACAACGGAAAACCCGAGAGGAAACCCCCGACATGTCCACGCTGTTCGAACAGATTCCTTCGCTCGCGAAGGCCTTCGGCAAGCCCGTCACTGTCGCCCCGCAGCCCGCGGTTGTCCTCGCCGAGGGCGCCTTCCAGACCCCGCGTGGCAAGGTCGCACACGGCCTGGTGCGTGGCACCACCCGCTTCGACATCCGCGCCGTGGTGGACTCCACCTGCGCCGGCTCCGACGCCGGGGTGTTGTTGGGCGGCGCCCCCAACGGAATCCGCGTGGTCGCCGATCTGGCCGGCGCCAAGGTGCTGGCTGGAGGCGGCCGGCCGGCCGCGGTCCTCGGGGTGGCCCCGCACGGCGGCCGGCTGACCCCTGCGTTGCACGCCGAACTCGTGCGGGCGCTGGAGCACGGCTTCGACATCGTCAGCGGGCTGCACGACTTCCTGTGCAACGACCCGGTGATCGCCCCGCTGGCCGCGCGACTCGGCGCCACCCTGACCGATGTCCGCAAGCCGCCGGCCGACCGGCCGCAGCGGTTCTGGACCGGCGAGGTCACCGAGTTGCGGGCCACCCGCGTGGCTATCCTCGGCACCGACTGCATGGTCGGCAAACGCACCACCGCACGCATGCTGGTCGAGGGTCTGCGCCGAACTGGCCGCAGCGCCGAGATGATCCACACCGGCCAGACCGGGTGGATGCAGGGCGGCCGTTACGGCATCGTGCTGGATTCGCTGACCAATGACTTCATCCCCGGCGAACTCGAGGGCGCGATGCTGGACTGTGCGGCCGGCGCCGACCCCGACGTCATGGTCCTGGAGGGACAGGCCGGCATCCGCAACCCCTCCGGGCCCGGCGGCGGCGCGGTCCTGATGCTGTGCGGTGACGTGCATGCGGTGGTGCTGCAGCACAGCCCGGCCCGCGAGTTCTTCGACGGATTCGAGGACCGCGGCTTCCGGATCCCCGACATCGCCGACGAGGTGTCACTGCTGGAACGCTTCGGCCGGCCGGTGGTCGCCGTCACGATCAACACCTCGGGCATGGACCCGGCCACGATCGACGACGAGTGCGCCCTGCTCGAGCAGCGCCTCGGTCGGCCGGTGGCGGCCCCCCTCGAGCACGGACTGGGTCGCGTCGTACAGGCCGTCCGCGCCATCGGGGCATGACCGTGAGCGCTGCCACCACCTGGCGTTCGGTGGCCGAGCATCGGGCGCTGGCCGCGCTGCTGTGCGTGGCACTACCGGTCGAGATCGCCTCGGCGGCCAATCTGGTGCTGCGCGTCGGAATCGTGGACTCCGCCGGCGGCGGCGCGCTGGGCATCGGCGGCGCGTTCGCCGCGATGTCTCTGGCGTTCGCCGTCGCGGTGATCCCTGCCGGGGTGCTGGTCGACCGGACGCCGGCCCGGGCCACGTTCGCCGTCGCCCTCGCCCTGCGGGCGCTGCCGATGCTGATCGGCGGTGCGCTCGCCCTGAGCGGGACCGTGAGCACCACCCTCGTGCTGGCATTGGCCGCCGGTGACGGGCTGGCGATGGCCCTGCTGCGGCCGTCCTGGCAGCACTTCCAGGCCAGCCTGGTGCCGGCCCGCGCGGCCCGCGACGCCGCGGTCCTCGACGACTGGATCGCCCGGGTCGGCGCTCTGGGCGGAGCGCTGGCCGGTGGGGTGGCGGTGGCCACCGGGCACACCGGGGTAGCCCTCATTCTCTGCGCGACGGGCTTCCTGCCGCTGCTCGCTGCGTTGACGCTGGGCCTGGGAGCAGGGCTGCCGCAACCGATGTCAGGGTCCGGCTCCCTGGGTGACGCCTGGTCGGCTCTGTGGGGCGTCCGGCGGCTGACTCAAGCGACCCGCGCCGATATCGTTCTGGCACTGGCACTTCCGGTCGGCGTGCTGGGACCGGCGATCACGGTGGCGCTGTCGGCAGTCGAGTATCTGGGGTTGATCGCGCTGGCCGCCGGCCTGGGCGCACTGGCAGGTGCCAGTTGGGTGACGCTGGTCTGGCACCGGGTGTGTCCGGCGCGACTGCTGCGACAGGCGGCCGGATTACTGGCCGGGATTCTCGCCGTGGAAGCGGTGGCCATGGGCAGCGGGGCCGTCGCACCGACACCCGGGTGGCTGGTTGCCGGTTGCCTGACGGTGGCACTCGCCGAGGCGGCGACCTCGGCGATGTTCACCGTGACCGGATCGATCGTGCAGGCCGACGCCCCGGAGGGGGTCCGCGGCGGGGTCACCGGCCTGGCGCAGGCCCCCAAACACGTCGCGACGTTCCTGTCGGCCACCGCAGTGGGCGCGACAATGGCCTGGGCCGGCCCGGCGGTGTCGGTCGGGATCGTGGCGGCGGCCATGGTGGTGGCGGTGTGGTGGCTCGACGGGTTCGACGGAGTGACGAGCGCACCAACTCCCGGTAAAGATGCGTGGCCGGCAGCCTGGAGCCGAGAAGTACCGCGCCGAATTCGCCGCCAACGGCGACCTTCACGAGTAGCCTCACCCTCCATCATCTCTCGGAGACAACCGGAGGTAGAGCGATGTATTCAGGCTCGCGGATCGCAGCGTCGGCGATGCTCCTCGCGGTCGGATTCGGCGTGGCCCTCGGTATCGTCGCCGCAACGCCGCAGGGACACCCCCAGGCCTGGGATGACATCTCCGACTTCGACGGAACCAAATGCACGGCCGATCAGACATATGACGCCACCGCCGGGCAGTGCGCGGCTGCCGTGGTCACCAATGACCCGCAGGCAACTGCTGACGTCTCGGACTTCGACGGAACCAAATGTCTAGCCGATCAGTTCTATGACGCCAGCTCAGAGCAGTGCGAGGCAAGCGTGGTCACCAATGACCAGCAGGCTCCGGCGCCGCAGGGGGATTCCGTCGGCACCAGCGACCCGGGCCGGCAGTGCGCCGAGACCCAGGCCTACAGCGTCCCCGATGGGCGCTGCATGCCGGACGTCGTGACCAATGATCCGAAGGCGCCGGTGAAACTGGAGGGCGAGGATCCGACCACCTTCACCGTGCCCACGGCGAGCGCCGCACCCCAATGACCGGACGGCCCTAAGCGGTCAGGCCGAGTGCACCTCGACGCCGTCGAGATAGGTTGCCAGCACGGGGATTTCGCGCACTGCGTCGGGGTCGTTCTCGTGAGCCAGCGGATCCCCGCCGAGCAGGACGAAATCGGCGGCCTTCCCTGCGGCCAGCGAGCCGACCAGCGCGTCGGCGTGGCACATCCACGCCGCGTCGATGGTGTTGCCGCGCAGGGCCTGGGCCACGCTGACGCGCTCGGCGGCGTTGAGCACCTCTCCCCCGTCGGCCATCGTCCGGGCCGCCGCTGTCGCGATGTAGCTCAGCGGCCCGATCGGCGAGACGGAGAAGTCGCAGTGCAGGCTCGCCCGCAGTCCGGCCTTGACCGCCGAGCCATAACGGTCGAGCAGGTTCGCCCGCTTCGCACCAAGGATGTCGTCGCGCATCACCCTGCCCCACAATCGGACATGGTTCATCAGGAAACTCGGGGTGATTCCGAGCGTGGCCATCGCCGCGATGTGCTCGTCGTGCAGCAGCGAGGAGTGCTCGGTGCGGTGCCGCTTGGATCCGTCCCAGGCCGGGTTCTTGGCGGTTTCGGCGAAGGCTGCCAAGACCATGTCCATCGCCGCGTCGCCGTTGGCGTGACACATGATCGGCCAACCCGCGGCGACGGTCTCGGCGAAGTTGGCGGCCAACTGCTCCGGGGTGAAGTTGGCTACGCCGCGAGTGTCGCGGCCCAGGTAGTTCTCCCGCATGAAGCCGGTGTAGCCCTGGTTGGATCCATCGGAGACCCACTTGATGGTCTGACTGCGCAGCCGGTCGTCACCGGATCCCGGCACGATCCCGGCGGCGGTGAAGTCGGCCAGCTGCTCACCCCATAGCGACATCGACCCGCGTAACGCGAAACCGGGCTGGCCGAAGGTCGTGTGCAGCAGGTCGACTTCTTGAACTCCGGCGATTGCACCGGTGGCCGCCTCGTGCACGTAGGTCACACCCTGCTTGGCGGCCATGGTGGCGATCCCGGTGATCGCTTTGGAGATGACCTCCGGCGTCAGGGCGGGAAGCACCCTCATGAACGGGATCATCGCCCCGGCCTCGGAGACGATCCCGGTGAGTTTGCCGTTGCGTGCGCCGTAGTCCCCACCTGGCGGGTTGGGCGTGGCCGCGGTGACCCCGACTGCCGCGTAGGCGGCGGAGTTGACGTAGAAGAAGTGCTGGGAGGCGTTCATCACCACGATCGGGACGGTCGCCGAGATCTGGTCGAGCAGGTCGGCGGTCAGGTCGGGCTGGCCGGGCAGCAGACTGGGGTCGAACAGTTGGCCCACCACCGCCTGGCCGGCCGGGGCGGCGGCGGCCGCGGCCTTCAGGGCAGCGAGCACCGCGTCGAGGGTCTTGTTGGTGTAGGGCGAGCAGTCCACCCCGCTGAACACCAACGCCGAGGACATTAGGTGTACGTGCGGTTCGACGAAGCCGGGCAGGATGGACCCGGTCGTGTGCTCGAGGATCTTGGTTCCGGGCCCGACGAAGCTCTCCAGATCGGCGCGGGCGCCGACGGCCAGGATCCGCCCGGCCGCAACGGCCATCGCTTCCGCCTTCGGTTGCGCGTCGTCCATGGTGATCAGCGAGCCGGTCACCAGCAGGTCGGCCTGTTGACCGGAGTGGCTGCGGCGGGGTTGAGCGGTGCGGTCGGCGGGGGTGACCCCGTCCAGGGACACCCGCGCCGAGTTGGCGGGATGCGGTGCGCAGCAGTCTGCGGCGTGGCTGTTCTCGGTCATGGTCGCCTTCCTCAATTGAGCGGAATGTCGTTGCCGCTCTTGGACTCCTGGTACTGCTGCGAAAGTTCACCGTAACGCGCCCTGATGCGTAAGTGGCGATCATGAAGCTCGGACCGCAGCGGCTCTGCTGCAGACGCGGCAAGCTCGGGAATCGAATAGGCCGTCCAGTAAGCGTTACTGTGCCGGTAGCCGCCGGGGTCCAGCCCGAACACCTCGTGCAGGATCCGCAGATCGTGCGGGATCGCAAAGCTGTCCCGGGAATCCTGGTGGCTGAACAGGTAGTAGAAATTGTCGAATCCGGCCCAAGTGATCGCCGACATGCACAGCGTGCAGGGTTCATGGGTGGCCAGGAAGATCAGCTCCCTGGTATCTGGGCGTGCCGTCATCTCGTAGAACCGGTTGAGCGTGCGGACCTCGCCGTGCCACAGTGGGTTCTCGGTCTCGTTGTTGGTGCCGGCGATCACCAGCGACAGATCCGACTTACGCAGGATGGCCGCGCCGAAGACCTTGTTGCCCTGAGCCACACCGCGTTCGGTGAGCGGGAGGATGTCCTGCTCGATCACCTCGAGCAACCGGCCCGCGACGCTGGTGGCACCCACCTGCGGGAGTATAGGAGCCTCAGGACCGGAATCGGCCGAAGGGACCCGAGGTGAATGTGACGGCGGAACCACCCCGGCAGGCACCCGGTGGGGGTGCTGCCATGCTGATCATCAGTCAGCCCGTTCGCGTCGGCCGCGAGAACGAGTACCTGGCTTGGGAGAAGAGGATCCTCGAGGCCGCCTCCCGATACCCCGGCTACCGCGGCGCCGAGGTCAAGCCGCCCAACGCTGTTCAGCCCGATTGGGTGGTGGTCTACACATTCGACTCCGTGCCCGAGGTGCAGAACTGGCTGAACAGTTCCACCCGGCAGACCTTGATCGATGAGGCGGCCGATCTCTTCGACGGGCCGGGCACCCGACAGGTGATCTCGCAGAATAACGAAATCAGCGACCCGTTGGTGACGGTGGTGGTGACCAACCGGATCGACGCCGACCAGGAGGAGTCGTTCCTGGCGTGGCGCAAGACGATGGCCGAGGCCGAGAGCCGCTACCCGGGATTCCGCGGCTCGGAGGTGTTCCGGCCGATCAAGGGCGTCCAGGACGAGTGGACCACCATCTACCGCTTCGACACCGCCGAGCACCTCCAGGCCTGGCTGACCTCGAAGCAACGCCGGGAGTTGCTGGGCGGGGCGGGGTTCGGCGACTTCACACTCCGGACGATCGACCAGTCCTTCGGCAACTGGTTCGCCTTCGACGGCCCGTCCGGCGCGTCACCATCGAACTTCAAGACCTCGGTCGCGGTCTGGCTTGGCCTGTACCCCACCGTGGTACTGCTGACGCTGCTGACGGAGCCGCTGCACATGCCGTTCTGGTTGGCGATGCTGGTGGGCAACCTTTTGTCCAGCTTCGTGATGAGCTATCTGACCATGCCGTACTACGGCACGCGGCTCCTGCGCTGGTGGCTGACTCCATCGGCCACGGCTCGTCAGCCGGCCACCAACCTCAAGGGCATCGCCCTGGTCTTGGCGGTCAACGGCCTGTGGGCGGTGCTCTTCTACTTCCTGACAGTCAAGGCCGGCGTGGTTAACGTGTGACTCGTGTCCGCTGACGTCATCTTCCTCAACGCGAGGATCACTACCCTCGACGAGTCCGCTCCGCATGCGGAGGCCGTCGCGGTCACCGACGGCAGGTTCGCCGCTGTCGGTGACCGAGCCGAGGTCGAGAAGCTTGCCGGCCCGGCCACCGAGGTCATCGACCTACGTGGGCGCCGGGTCGTCCCGGGCCTGATCGACGCGCATTGCCACCCCGTCGAGACCCTTTGGATGAAGGACGACTGGGTCGACGCGCGCTTCCCGGGTACCGATTCGGTGGCCGCCACCGTCAAGAAGGTGCGCGACCGTGCGGCGGCGACGAAGCCGGGTGACTGGATCTTCGTCGCCTGCGTCTCGGCATCAGAGAACAAGTTCGCCGAGAAGCGGCTGCCGACCAAGGCCGAACTCGACGACGCCGCACCGTACAACCCGGTGATCTTGGGCAACGGCACGCACATGGCGATCGTCAACACCCCCGCACTGACGGTGCTGGGCATCACCACCGGGCAGACCACGCTGCCCAAGGGCGGCAGCGTCCTGCTCGACGCGCAGGGCGTGCCCACCGGGGTGATCACCGACGGCTTCGCCGACATCCCCAGTTCGCCCCGGCCCACCGAGATCGCGGGCTATCTCGCCCAGGGCATTCCGCAGTTCTGGAACAGCCATGGCTATACCTCGGTGCTGGCGATCACCCCGCGTGATGCTGTCCCCGTCGTGCAGGCGGTGAGCGCGAAGGTCCCGAAGCCCGATATCCGGTACTCGGTATCGGTCTGGGCAGCCCCGGACGGCACGGGATTTCCCGACGATCTGCGCGAACTGGAGATGCCCGCCGACGCCGACCCGGACTACTTCCGCTTCGTCGGTATCAAAGCGTGGGTCGACGGCGAGAACGACTGCCGCACCGGCTACATGTATCAGCCCTACCTCGGCCACTTCGATATCGACCCGCCGGGCGGTCGGGGCACCCTGGTCACACCGCAGGACCAGGCCAACAACTTTGCCGATCTGGCGCACACCAACAACCGGATCGCGATGTTGCACTGCTCGGGAGACGCCGCCGTCGACATCGGCTTGAGCGCCTATGAGCACTCGGCGACAACCGAAGGGCCCGATTCCATCCGCCGCATCGAACACTTCGGCATGTTCCAGCTCGCCGACGGCCAACTTCGGCGCGCACGACAGCTTGTCGAGCATGGTCTTCGGGTTTCGGTTCAACCGATCTGGCTGACCGAGTTGGTCAAGGCCGACATCGAGAACATGGGCATCGACCGTGCCAGGACCGGTTTCAAGTTCAAGACCCTCATCGACGCCGGTTTGGAGCCGGCGGCCAGTACCGACATGACCGGGATCTACCTCGGCAACATCGACCCTTTCACCGCTATGGAAGCCATGGTCTCCCGGATGTCCGACAACGGGGTTTTCGAACCGGAAGAAGCGATTTCGGTCGAGGAAGCGCTGCGGATGTGGACGATCTGGCCCGCCAAGGCAATCGGCGAGGGCGAGAACCGGGGAAGCATCCAGATCGGAAAACTCGCCGATATGACCGTGCTCACCGACGACCTCTTCGCCGTCGCACCCGAAGCGATTCACACCATCGCAGCCGCACAGACCATCGTCGGCGGGCGGGTGGTCTACACCCGGGGCTGATGAGGCTCAGTCCCGCTGCAGTTCGAAGAGCGGTATCACCCGGCTGGTTTTAGCCTGGTAGTCACCGAAGCCGGGCGCAGCGGCAACGATCTGGTCGAACACCGCGTCGCGCTCAGCGGCGGGCAGCTCCCGGGCGGTGACGTCATAGGCCTCGGTGCCGACCTCGACGCGGGCCCGTGGGTTGGCCCGCAGGTTATGCAGCCAGTGCGGGTGGGTGTCCGAGCCGGCCTTCGAGCCGACGATGATCGTCTTGCCGTCGACGACGAAGTAGGCCAGCGGATTGAGCCGGGGCTGTCCGGATTTCGCGCCGGTGGTGGTCAGTAGCAGCAGGCTGGCGCCCTCGAACGGCCCACCCACCTTGCCGGCGTTCGCGCGGAACTCCGCGACGATGCCGGCGTTGAAGTCGTCGAGCGCGGCCTTGTCGGTGAAATCGGTCATACCTGGTCAAGTCCCGAAGCCCCGCGGCTATTCCTGATGGGGCACGATGGCCGCTATGCGACAGACATTGCTGATCACCGGAATCCTGATGGCCCTGGCCGGCACGCTGTTCACGCTGCAGGGGTTCGGGGCGGTGCAGGGCAGCCCGATGAGCAACACCACCACCTGGTCGGTGCTCGGACCGGTCATCGCGGTCACCGGGGTGGTGCTCGC
>SYAB01000181.1 GCA_005787665.1 Actinomycetota bacterium | reverse complement strand
CGGGGCACGATCTAGGACTAGGAGTCCAACACACACTCCGGGGGCAAGCAGTGCTCACCGGCCAGCGGCTCAGTGATCAGCGTCCCGCTACTCAGGCAGAACCTGCGGACACGCCACGCCGATCGAATCCCATTAGGGGCGTGTTCGGGCTGGTAGGCCCGGCAATATGGGTTGACGCGTGCGTCAAGCGGTCCTAATCTTCGACGATCCCTCGAACCAGAATGGATGGCCACGGCATGGCAAATGCGGGCATGGGTGTTGCGGGCAAGAGTCTTCGGGTCGCCGCAGCGACTTTGGCGGTCGGGTTGTCCTTGGCTGGCCCGCAGGCTGTCGGGGTGGCCGCCGCCGAGTCCGGCGATGGCGACACGGCATCGGCCGCAACAGACGACCACGGCGGGTCCGCCGATCGGGGCGGCGCCGGCCGTGCGCCATCGCAACCCGGTAACCGTCGCGGCTCCCGCCTGGTGGGCAACCCCGCCGCGAGTACGAAGCCGGCGTCCAGAGCGCCCGCCGACAAGCTGGGAATCGTTGCCGACCCCACCTCGACGGCGGCTCCAAAACCCCAACGGAATGATCTCGTCGCCGCAGAGGTGGTGGGAACGCCCGTTCGGGATGTGGCCGCGGTCGAGCCGGTGCGGGTTGTCGAAGGCTCGGCGCAGACGCGCCGGGGTGCTGCCGCAGCGATGTCGGGGCGTTCCGCACCAACCGTGGCGAATGCCCCCGATGCCGGTCAATCTGTCACCGATGAACCTGTCGCAGTTGCTCTTTCACTACCGATCGGCTCGGTGACGCAGATGCTTCCGCCATTACCGTCGGCTTCCAGCGATCCCGCGGCGGGGGCCGCGCGGTCCTGCCGCGAGTGCCGCAATTCCGCAGCGACAGGCGCAGTCCGCCCAGGGGCGGCCGCGATTGCGCAGACTCTGACCGGCTTGAGCCTCGCCATTGAGCGGCTGCTCGACGCGGTGGGCACCGTGCTGTCGGATCTGCCGTTCCTCGCCGGCGCCCTACTCCTGGTGCGGCGCGGTCTGTTCAACCAGACACCGACTGTTTCCCCACAGGTGCTGGTCGGTGACGTGCTGCGACCGATGTCGCCGGAAGAGGGCTCGGTGTTTTCGACCTCGCTCACCGGTGAGGTGGTCGGCACGCTGGGTGCGGTCGACCCCGAGGGCGCGGTGCTGTCCTATGAACTCAGGCGGGCCCCACAGTTCGGGGCGGTGCGCATCGACCCTGGCGGCACGTGGACCTACACCCCCAGCGACGCTTCGGCCGCGCTGGAGGACGTGTTCACCGTATCCGTCATCGACCGTGGCTGGAACATCCTTGATCCGTTCGCATCGCCGGCCGAGATGGTTATCCGGGTGCGACCGGGGCTGACGTCCTCGGCATTAGGGCGCGGACTCATCTCATCGGATTGGTTGGAGGTCGTCAAAGAAACCGGCGAGTTAAACGGCGATGAACCGGTCATTGTCTCCGTGGTCATGACCACTACGTTGGGGGTTGGCGGCAGCACCAGCGTACGAATAGTGAACAAGTTCCCAAGGCAGATCGCCTCCGGTGTCGATCCCGGCGGCAAGGTTCCCATTCCCGACTCTGACGGCGATGTCTGGATCGACTACAGCACTAATTTCCAGCCGCTGACGTGGGCGGCTTTCGAGGAAACCACCACCAAGAACATGTCCGTCTACCGCGTCGATGTCACCGAAGGCGGTTTGGGCTACGACCTGCTGAATCCGCCGGAGGTGCGATTCGAAGGCGGACTCGAGGTGGGCGGTGTGGCCGCGACCGCCCGCGCGATTCTGAAGCCCCATCCGAATCCGGATCCAGACGATGACTTCGGCTACATCGTCACAGGTATCGAGATCACCGACCCTGGCCGGGGATACATCAGCGCGCCGACGGTGGTCATCGATGTCGAGAACGGCGGGGAGGCGGCCGCCGCGACAGCTGTGGTCGGCGCGCCCGTGCCGCTGCCACTGATCGTGGTAGCGACGCTGATGCTCGAGGGCGATTTCACCCCCACGGGCATCGCCGGCGACCTCGGGACACCGGTGGGCGAGAAACTCAAGCTCGTCGGCGAGGAGCTGGAGAAAACCAAGATCTACGTAGAGGACATCGCCAACCAAAAATTTGGCGCCATCACAAGCGCCGTCGACACCATCAAGGAGAAAGTCCAGTTGACGGGGACAGACGTGGCCAAGATCGCGGCGAATCGCATCGCTGAGTGGTTTTTGGTCAGAGATCCCGACGATCCGGTCGCTGTCGGAGTAACCGGGATGATCCCCGTCGAGGGCACTTTCATCGATAACTTCGCCGAACTTCGGGACCTGACATTCGGCGATAACGTCAAACTCGACGACCAGTTCATGTACTCCAAGACGGTCGACCTAGACCCGATCAAAGTCCTCGGAATTCAACTCTGGGACTTTGATCTCGCCACGCGCTTCGGGTTCTTGGTCCCGCTGTCCAAAAACGACAGGAAGGACGGCAAGCCGCAGGGATGGGAGACCACCTACTCCGGTGACTACACGGGCAACGACCCTGCCCAGTGGAAGGTCGAGACGCAGTCCTGGCTGCAGGCCAACTGGTAATCCCTGCTGCAGCGGCCTAGTCCCGAGAAAGCAGACGCTCCACATACTTGGCGATGACGTCGACTTCCAGGTTGACCGGCGTGCCCGGCGCCGCCTGACCCAGCGTGGTCAGCCCGAGCGTGGTGGGGATCAGCGAGACCTCGAACCAGTCCTCACCGATCGCCGACACCGTGAGCGACACTCCGTCGACGGTGATCGAGCCCTTCTCCACGACGTAGCGGGACAATCCCGGCGGTAGCGCGATCCGCACCACTTCCCAATGCGGCGAGGGAGATCGCGAGAGCACCTCGCCGGTGCCGTCGACGTGGCCCTGCACGATGTGGCCGCCCAGCCGGCTGTTGAGCGCCGCAGCGCGTTCCAGGTTGACCGGGCCGCCGACCGTGACCGCGCGCAGGCTGGAGCGGTTCAGCGTCTCGGCCATCACGTCGGCGGTGAACCGGTCCCCCAAGACCTCCACCACGGTCAGGCACACGCCGTTGACCGCGATCGAGTCGCCATGACGGGCATCGGCGGTCACCACCGGGCCGCGGATGGTCAGCCGCGCGGCGTCGCCGAGATCGTCCTTGCCGACGACCGCACCGAGTTCCTCCACGATTCCGGTGAACACCCGATCAATCTAGCCGCTTCTCGCCGTGGAACACCGCCGCCGGGTTGTCATTGAAGTTCCCCACCCGCCGGTAACCGGACGCCAGGTAGAACGCCTGGGCATGTGGTTGGCGCGAACCGGTGTCCAGCCTCGCAATCCGATACCCCAGGGCGCGCGCGGCCCCCTCGAGTGCCGCCAACAGCGTGCGGGCCACCCCTTGGCGCCGGGAGTTCGGCACCACGTACATGCGTTTGATCTCGCACGAACCGTCGGGCAGCCGCTTGACTCCGCCGCCGCACACCGGCACCCCGTCGCGGTAGCCGACCAGGAAAACACCGCCCGGTGGGCCGAGTTCGGCCGGCCCGGCCTTGGGCATATCCGGGCCGTCGAGGTCAAGGCCGTCGTAGAGGTCGCGCATCTCGGCGACCATGGCCGCGATCAGCGCCGCCGCATCGCCGGAGTCCGCCGGAACCGCCCGAAATTCGAGCTCACCTGACATACGCCCACTCCTACCGATCCCGTGACGGCGGCACAACCCCGGCCTCGCCGACCCGGTGCGGTCACCGCGACCCACTACCATGCAGCTATGCCGACGTACCGCCGACTCTTCGCCATGCTCGCCGCGCTCCTCACCGCCGCCCTGCTCGTCTCGGGTTGCTCGAAGACGCCGACCGAACCCCTGCCGGAGGCGGCGGGGCTGATCCAGCAGTCCATCGCCACGACCAAGGGCCTCAAGAGCGCCCATTTGGAGATCGCCGTCAACGGCAAGATCGATGGCCTGCCGATCAAGACGCTCTCCGGTGACCTGACCAACGTACCCAGCGTGGCGATCAAGGGCAGTTCGACCATCTCGATGGGCGGCTCCGACGTCGATGTCGAACTCGTCGTGCTCGACGGCACGCTCTATGCGGCGCTCACCCCCAACAGCTGGCTGGACATGGGCCCGGCAGCCGAGGTGTACGACCCCTCGGTGATCCTCAACCCCGACGCCGGCCTGGCCAACATGCTCTCGAGCATCACCGACGGCACCTCGGCGGGCTTCGAGACCATCGGCGGGGTTCCGAGTGTGAAGATCACCGGCAAGGTCGGACCCGAGGCGGTCAACAAGCTGATCCCCCAACTGAAGGCGGGCGGCCCACTACCGGCGACGGTGTGGATCGAGAAGGACGCTCCCCACCAGTTGGTGCAAGCTCAGGTGAACCAGAGTGAGGGCAACAACGTGATGCTGACGCTGTCCGAGTGGGACAAGCCGGTCACCGTCACCAAGCCCGCGGTGTGATGCGGGCGGCCACCGGGGCGGCGCACACCGCCGGGCGAAGCCGGCGGATCGCGATCGGGGCCGGCAGTCTGGCTGTCCTCCTCGGTGCGCTCGACACCTATGTCGTCGTCACGATCATGGTCGACATCATGCGTGACATCGGCATCCCGATTAACAAGATCCAGCAGGTCACGCCGATCATCACCTGGTACCTGCTGGGTTACATCGCCGCGATGCCCTTGCTGGGCCGGCTCTCCGACCGATTCGGCCGCAAGCTGGTGCTGCAACTGAGCCTGGCCGGATTCGCGGTCGGCTCGGTGGTGACCGCGCTGTCCCACGACCTCACCACGATGGTGATCGGTCGGCTGATCCAGGGCATGGCCAGCGGAGCTCTGCTGCCGGTGACGCTCGCCCTGGCCGCCGACCTGTGGGCCGCCCGCAACCGGGCAGCCGTTCTCGGCGGGATCGGAGCCGCCCAGGAGTTGGGCAGCGTGCTGGGTCCGCTGTATGGCATCGGCGTGGTGTGGCTGCTCAACACCTGGCGCGACGTTTTCTGGATCAACGTCCCGCTGAGCCTGATCGCGATGCTGCTCATCCACGTCAGCCTGCCCAGCCACGAGCGCAGCGCGAAGCCGGAACGCGTCGACGTGGTCGGCGGTCTGCTGCTCGCGCTTGCCCTGGGCCTGGCCGTCTGGGGTCTGTACAACCCGGCGCCGGACGGCAAGCAGGTGCTGCCCAGCTACGGCCTTCCTCTGGTGGGTGGAGCAGTGCTCGTCGCGATCGCGTTCGCGATCTGGGAGCGGTTCGCCCACACCCGGCTGATCGAGACCCGGGGCGTGCGGGTCGGCCCGTTCCTCTCCGCGCTGGGCACCTCGGTATGCGCCGGCGCCGCCCTGATGGTGACGCTGGTCAACGTCGAGTTGTTCGGACAGGGCGTGCTGGGCAAGGACCAGACCGGCGCGGCGTTCCTGCTGCTGCACTTTTTGGTCGCGCTGCCGATCGGGGCTCTCGTGGGCGGCTGGCTGGCCACCCGGTTCGGCGACCGGGTGGTGGCGGTGACCGGGATGCTGATCGCCGCGTTCGCCTACTGGCTGGTGTCGAAATGGGGCCTGGACGTACTCTCCGCCCGTCACCGCATCGGGCCGGTGTCGCTGCCCGCCTTCGACACCGACCTGGCCCTGGCCGGTATCGGGTTGGGTCTGGTGATCGGGCCGCTGACTTCGGCTGCGCTTCGGGTGGTTCCCGCAGCCCAGCACGGCATCGCGTCCTCCCTGGTGGTGGTGGCGCGGATGACCGGCATGCTGATCGGGGTCGCCGCGCTCAGCGCGTGGGGTCTCTACCGGTTCAACCAGATCCTGGCCACGCTGCCCGCCGTGCAGGCCGACAGCCTGGCGGCCAAGGTCTCCGCCGAGGCGCAGCGATACCGGACCGCCTTCGCCATGCAGTACGGGTCGATCTTCTTCATCACCACCATCGTCTGCCTGGCGGGCGCGGCGATCGCACTATTCATCGGCGGCCGCAACGCCCGCGCCGCCGATGAAAGCACGCAAGCCGTCGCCGGTTAGCCCGTCGGGTCGGTAACCTCACCCCAATGCTGGGAACGACGTGCTGACCGCCGCCCTGCGCGACCTGCAGTGGCGCAAGCGGCGGTTCGTCATCGCCATCGTCGGCACCGGACTGGTCTTCGCCATGACGCTGGTCCTGACGGGGCTGGCCAACGGGTTCCGGGTGGAGGCCACCCGCACCGTCGACTCGCTGGGTCTGGACGCCTACCTGGTCAAGTCCGGCGCCACCGGACCGTTCCTGGGGTCCTCGGCCTTCCCCGCCACCAAGCTCCAGGTTCCGGGCGTGACGACCGCGGTCCCGCTGGTCTACGGCAGCGCGACGATGCCCGACGGGGGATCGGCCCGCAGCGTCAACGTCTTCGGCGCCCCGGAACGCGGTCCGGGCATGCCCGCCATGGAACGCGGCCGTGCCCCCTCCGAACCGCACGAGGCGGCCGTGTCCAGCACCATGGATCGCCCGATCGGGGCCACGGTCGAGGTCGGATCGCGCACCCTGCAGGTGGTGGGGATTGTCGACGACTCGACCGCGCTGGCCGGGCAGCCCAACGTGTTCCTCACCGTCACCGGCGCCCAGACCCTGCTGTTCTCGGGCCAGTCGCTGATCTCCTCGATCGGGGTGATCGGACCGCCCGAGCGGGCACCGAGCGGTTTCAAGCTGGTGAGCCGGGCCGGTGCGATCGACGATCTGCTGCGAGCGCTGTCCGGCGCCCGCAAGGCGATGAGCCTGATGGCCGGGCTGCTGTGGGTGGTGGCCGCGATGATCGTCGGGTCGATGATCTATATGTCGGCGCTGGAGCGCACCCGGGACTTCGCGGTGTTCAAGGCCGTCGGCGTCCCGACCCGCTCGATCCTGGCCGGCCTGGCGATGCAGGCGATCATCGTCGCCGTGCTGTCGGCGCTCCTCGGCGGAGCGCTGTCGGTGCTGCTCGGACCGCTGTTCCCGATGCGCGTCGACATCCCCCGGATAGCATTCATCCTGCTGCCCGTCGTCGCCATCACCATCGGGGTGCTGGCCAGTCTCGCCGGACTGCGCCGGGCCGTCGTCGTGGACCCTGCAGTGGCATTCGGAGGACCCTGATCTCATGGCCGACCTTCGCATCAAGGATCTGGTGGTCGAGTACGCCAGCGGTCAGGAGACGGTCCGGCCGATCAACGAGCTCAGTCTCGACGTCTCGGAAGGGTCGCTGGCGATCCTGCTGGGTCCCAGCGGCTGCGGCGAGACGACACTGTTGTCCTGCCTGGGTGGAATTCTCAAGCCGACCAAGGGCCGTATCGAGTTCGGTGACATCGACCTGACGGCGCTGGACCCGAACGCTCTGACCGACTATCGGCGCAACACGGTGGGGATCGTGTTTCAGGCCTTCAATCTGGTGCCCAGCCTCACGGCGATCGAGAACGTGGAGGTGCCACTGCGCGCGGCCCGGTGGTCGCGCCGGAAGGCCCACGACCGGGCCGCGGAGCTGTTGACGCGGGTCGGATTGGCCGAGCGGATGCACCACCGTCCGGGTGACCTGTCCGGCGGACAACAGCAGCGGGTGGCCGTGGCCCGTGCCATCGCACTGGACCCGCCCCTGCTGATCGCCGACGAACCGACTGCCCACCTCGACTACATCCAGGTCGAGGAGGTGCTGCGGTTGATCCGCGAACTGGCCTCCGGCGAGCGCGTGGTGGTGGTGGCCACCCACGACACCCGGATGCTGCCACTGGCCGACCGGGTGGTGGAGATGGTGCCGCACCTGGCCGCCACCGAACACGAGCCGGAGACTGTCGAGTTGAAGCGCGGCGAGGTCCTGTTCGAGCAGGGCACCATGGGCGACTCGATCTATCTCGTCGTCGAGGGCGAGATCGAAATGGTGCGCGTCATGTCCAGCGGCGACGAGGAAGTGCTCAAAGTGGCCGGCCCGGGCGACTACTTCGGTGAACTCGGGCCGCTGTTCGCGCTGCCGCGCACCGCCACGGCGAAGGCGAAGACACCCGCCACGGTGACCAGCTACACCGTGCAGGGATTCCGGGAACTGTTGGGCGCCAGCGGATCCCGGGAGATCATCGAGCACTCGGCGCTGCGCAGCCCGGCCTGACGGACCGGCTCAGGTGCCGGGCACCAGACTGAGCAACAGGTCGGGCCCGATCGGTTCGACACCGTCGTATCTCCAGCGCAGCGCGCCGCCGATGCTGCTGACCCCGACGCCGTCGACGGCCGTAACCGGGCCGCCGAGCAAGATCGGCGCGATATAGGCCAGGATCCGGTCCACCGCGCCCGCCCGGAGGAACGCCCCGGCCAATGTGGGTCCGCCCTCGAGGAGGACGTCGGTGCGGTCGGCCAGCGTCCGGACCACCTCGAGGGGGTCGCGGGTACGCAAGAGTAACGTGGCCGAATCGTCGCTGCACACATGAGAATCCGGTGAGATCTCACGCTCCCCGACCACCACTCGCAGCGGTTGGTGGGGAGCCAGACGTCCGTCGGGCATCCGGGCGGTCAGGCTGGGGTTGTCGGCGAGGACGGTCCCGGTGCCGACGACGATCGCGTCCGCGGCGGCCCGGCGCCGGTGCACGTCGGCCCGCGCGGCCTCCCCGGTGATCCATTGCGAGGATCCGTCCGCCGCGGCGCTGCGCCCGTCGATGCTGCTGGCGAACTTCCAGGTGATGTGCGGTAACCCGGTGCGCTGCTTGTGCAGCCACTCGCGCAACGACCCGCCGGTGACATCGCCGGCCGCCACCCCGCCGGTCACCTCGATGCCGGCCGCCCGCAGCCGACCGGCGCCGCCGGCCGCAACCGGGTTGGGGTCGTCGACCGCGTACACCACCGCAGCGACCCCGGCCCGGATGAGAGCGTCGACGCACGGCGGGGTCCGCCCGTGGTGGTTGCACGGCTCCAGGGTCACCACCGCGGTGCCGCCCAGCGCCCGGTCCCCCGCGGATCGCAGGGCCACGACCTCGGCGTGGGCACCCCCGGCCTCTTCGGTGCCGCCGACACCGACGACCTCCCCGGAGGGGCTCAGGATCACCGCGCCCACCGGCGGATTGGGATACGTGGAGCCCTTCACCGCCTGCGCCTGCTCGACCGCCAGGCTCATCGCCGAGCGGATCGGCGGGGCGGCAGTCACAGCTGCAGATGCGGGGAGGCGGCACCGGCCATCCGCCGCAACGCCTCCACGGCCTTCGCCGGGTCAGCGGCGCCGTAGACCGCCGATCCCGCCACGAAACAGTCCACGCCCGCCTCCGCGGCCGCCTCGATGGTGTCGGCATTGATGCCGCCGTCGATCTCGATGAGGATCGTCAGGTCCCCGGAGTCGACCAGGCGGCGCGCCGCGGCCACCTTGGTCAGCACCTCCGGGATGAAACTCTGTCCGCCGAAGCCGGGCTCCACCGACATCACCAGCAGGGTGTCGAAGTCACGCAGGATCTCCAGGTAGGGCTCCAGCGGGGTA
This sequence comes from Actinomycetota bacterium, assembly GCA_005787665.1. Next base: position 123 of record SYAB01000181.1, on the reverse strand, counting down.
CCGGGCTTGACCGACAGCCCGGCCTTCGCCCCGGCGGCCCTGATGTCGCGGGCTACCGCCACCGGGTTGTCGGTCGCCTCCGCGTGGAAGGTGACGTTATGCGCGCCGGCCTCGGCGTAGCCG
>SYAB01000180.1 GCA_005787665.1 Actinomycetota bacterium | reverse complement strand
TGAGTTGTTTCAAAGATTCAGATTTCAATACCCACACATCAAACAAAGTCATCAACAATGTTGGTGTGGCCAGATCTTGGTTCGCCCATTCCATCGTGTGCGCGACGACCATCCGGCGTTCCACAACTCCGAGACCAAGGTCGGCGCGCAGATCGCCGCGCAGTACCCGGAGTTGACGAACGGCATCGAGGTCACCGACGACGTGTTCGAGAGCCCGGCCAACATCTGCTTCGAGCAGGCCGAGAACCGGATGCACACCATTAAGGCCGTCCTCGTCTCCTCGCTGGCTTAGGGGAGGGTCGCGATGAGGATCGTGATCGCCCTGGGGGGCAACGCTCTGCTGCAGCGCGGCCAGCCGATGACCGCGGAGAACCAGCGGGCCAACATCCGCCTGGCGACCGAACGCATCGCGTTTGTGGCGCCGGGAAACGAGATCGTCATCGCGCACGGCAATGGGCCTCAGGTCGGCCTGCTCGCACTGCAGAGCGCCGCCTACACGGCGGTCGAACCGTACCCGCTCGACGTGCTCGGGGCCGAGACCGAGGCGATGATCGGTTATGTCATCGAGCAGGAACTGGGCAATATCCTGCCGTTCGAGCAGCCGTTCGCGACGCTGCTGACCATGATCGAGGTCGACCCTGCAGACCCCGCCTTCCAGAATCCGACCAAGCCGATCGGTCCGGTCTATGACAAGGACTCCGCGGAACGCCTCGCCGCGGAGAACGGCTGGTCCATCGCACCCGACGGCGACAAATTCCGTCGGGTGGTACCCAGCCCGCGGCCGAAGCGCATCTTCGAGATCCGACCGATCCGCACCCTGGTGGAGCAGGGCTGCATCGTGATCTGCGCCGGTGGCGGCGGAATCCCCACGATGTACGGCGAGGACGGCAAGCTTCGCGGTGTCGAGGTGGTGATCGACAAGGACCTTGCGGCGTCGCTGCTCGCCCGGGAACTCGATGCCGACCTGCTAGTCATCGCCACGGACGTCGACGCGGTGTACACCGGTTGGGGCACGCCGGAGCAGGCGAAGCTGGGATCGGTCACCGTCGGCGAGATCGCCGACATGGACCTGCCGGCCGGATCGATGGGACCCAAGGTCGCCGCGGCCTGCGAGTTCGCCACCATCACCGGCAAGGAGGCGGTGATCGGGTCGCTGGCCGATATCGACCGGATCGTGGCCGGGGCGGCCGGAACCCGGGTACGCGCCTCCTGATCCGGGGCACGTTCCGGCCGCGGGTGTCGCCGGATTGTGCGAACCTGGAATTGCCTGATCCGCAAAGGGGGACGATCGTGGGACGTCTGATCACCACTCTCGCGTCGACGCTGATCGCGGCGGTGTGTCTGGCAGGCGTCGCAGGCGCAGTCCCCGACCAGGGCACCCCCGAGTTCGACGCCTACATGCAGGGCCTGGCGCGCAACGGCTTCAACCTCAACCCGGACACCGCATGGCGGGTGGCCCACCAGGCGTGCGAAGGCGGCATACCAGGGTTCATCGGGTGGGAGATGATCGCCCAGGGGGTTGTCGGCCCCGGGGCACAGCAGCGGTTGCTGGACGTCGCCCGACAGTACGCCTGCCCGGTTCAATAGTTCCGCTCCCGAGGAGGGCCCGTGGCTCGCTCCGCTCCCGCCGTCGTGAGGCCTGACCTCACCGACCTGCCCGGCCTGCGGGCCTATCTGGACTCCCTGGATGCCCTCGAGTGCGACCGGGCAAGAGACCGACTGGCGAGGATGGATCCCGTTGACCTGCGCAGCCTCGGTGTGAGCGAAGCCCAGGACACTGAGTACGACTACGACATCATCAATGACGTCACCGATGGGCAGGGGGCGGTCAAGGGGAGTATCCCCGACGACCTCGCCGGAACGCTCTACCGCAACGGTCCGGGCCGGTGGGTGGACCACACCGGCCGGCAGTTGCATCACCTCTTCGACGGCGACGGCATGATCTCGGCGTTCACCATGCGGGCCGGTACGGTGCACTACCGCAACCGCTACGTCCGCACCCAGCATTTCCGGGGCAAGGGCGGGACCCGCCATCTCGGGACCGACGCCACCGGGGGATGGCTGGCCAACGTGGGCCGGCTACCGCCGAACCTGGCGAACACCAACGTTGTCGAGCACGCCGGCCATCTCTATGCGCTGTGGGAGGGCGGCCCACCGCACGAAGTGGACCCCGAGACCCTGGAGACCCGGGGTCTGCGCCGTTTCGGGGGCGAACTCCGTTGGATGGGAACATATTCCGCGCATCCGTGCTTCTGTCCGAGCAGCGGTGAGATGTTCAACTTCGGCGTCGAGTTCATCCCGACCCCGCACCTGCGGGTCTACCGGACCGACCGCGGAGGCAGGCTCAAGCACTACCGATCCCTGTCGCTGCCCTATGTGGCGATGGTGCATGACTTCGCGATCACCGAGCGGTACCTGGTGTTCCTCATCTCGCCGATCATCCCCGACGGGATCCCGATTGCGCTGGGGCTGAGGTCATTCGGCGACGGGATACACTATCGGCCGGAACGTGGCAGTTCCTTCGTCCTGATTCCCAGGGACGGTGGTCCGATCCGTCGCATCGAGCACGACGCGGTCCTGCAGTTCCATCTCAGCAACGCCTACGACGATCGTGGTGACGTGGTGCTCGATGTCATCACCTACCCCAACGGGGACCTGCTGGACTGCATCGCCAGGTTCCGGACCAGCCCAATGGATCACGTGTCCTCGGAGTTCACCCGCTTTCGCATCACCGCCACCGATCGGGTGATCCGGACGCAACTCACCGACCGGACCTGCGAGTTCCCGCGACACCACCCTGACCGCGAAGGTCGTCCGCACCGGTTCGCCTACTACAACACCAAGCACACCCTGGGCACGCTCTACGACGGCATCACCAAGCTCGATCTCGCCGACAGCTCCGAAACCGCCTACGTGGCAACGACGCCCGGCAACAGCTTCTGCGAGCCGGTGTTCACGCCGCGGCCGGGCTCGACCGACGAGGACGACGGCTGGCTGCTGTCAGTGGAATACCAGGCCGATCGGCACACCTCACGGCTTGTCATCCTCGACGCCAAGGACCTCGATCGGGGGCCGGTCGCCACCGCTCAACTCACCCACCACATCCCGCAGGGTTTCCACGGGAGCTTCTCACCGGCGTGACGCCTCCGGTCAGCGGCCGACCGCTCCGCGATAGGCGGCGACGTCGGCGTCGATATCGGCGAGCACCGCGGTCCACTCGGGAACCCACACCGTCACGTCTTTCAGCAGTCCGGTGGGCGTCATCTCCCCGGTGTCACCCGCGGTCTCACGGGCGACCGCATCGAGCACCGGAATGCCGAAGGCCTCGGTTGCCACGGTCTTCTGCACCGCTTCGGAGATCAGGTAGGCCAGTAGTTTCTTGGCCTCCGCGGGGTGGGGGGCGTTGAGCGTCACGCCGGCGACATAGGGGATCGAGATGGTGGTTCGGCTGCCGTCGGGCATCGCCGGGAAGAAGACGGAGAACGCCGAGTTGTCGTTCTTGATCGACGCGAGGTTCATCTGGACGTCGCCGTTGGCGACCAGTAGTTCGCCGCTGCTGACCTTCGGCTGGAGCGCGCTGGTGGAGGGGGACGGGCCGACATTGTTCGACTGGAGTCTCACCAGGTAGTCCAGGGCGGCCTGGTTGCCCATCAGGTGCTGCAGCAGCAGCAGCATCGCCGTGCCGTCACCGGCCTCACCCGGCGTGGAGTACTGAAGTTTGCCCTTCAGCGCCGGGTTGAGCAGGTCGTCCCAGGTGACCGGAGGTGGATCGGCTGCTGGGTTGGCGATGAAACCCAGCGCGTTGTTGACGATGGGGACGTAGAGGGCGGCGGGGCCGACCACCTGTGAGGTGATCCCGGTGACGTCGGCGTCGCTGGGTTGCAGCAGACCCGCCCGGGCGGCCTTCTGGATGAACGGGGGCAGCACGACCAGGAGATCGGCCGTCGACTCCGGGTCCTGAACGCGCGACACCACTTCACCCGAGCCGGCCTCCACCAGGTCGACCTTGATGCCGGTCTCTTTGGTGAAATCCTCGAACCGGCTCTGGTACCAGGCACCGAGACCGCCGGCGCTGTAGACGGTCAAGGTCACCTCGGGAGCGCTGGGGGAGGTGGTGGCATCCGAGCCGGATGTGGAATTGCCGCACCCGCTGACCAGGATGCCGAGGACGACGAGGAGGGCCAGAAGCGGATGGCGCAATGTCATCGTCTCAGTTTGCGCCGAGAATCTTGATCGCGAAGATGAGTGAGTCGCCGGCCTCGATGCCGGCGCGGGGCTGACCGTTGGGGTAGCCGTCGGCCGAGGTCATGGCGACCGCCACTGTCGAGCCGACCTTCTGTCCCGAGATGGCCTTCTGGAACCCGGGCACCACCCCGTCGAGCGGGAACTGCGCCGGCTCGCCGCGCTCGTAGCTGCTGTCGAACACCGAACCGTCGCGCCCGTTGACGCCCATGTAGCAGACCGACACCGTCGCCGTGGGCGCCACGACCGGACCGTCGCCGGCGCTCAAGGTCTTCACCTGGGTCTCGGTCACGCTGAACGGGGCCTCCACGGTCACGACCGGTGCGGCGGTGTCGGTGGACCCGGTCACCGCAACGCTGCCGGTTGCACCCGGCAGCGTCCACTGCGGTGTCCCGGCATCGGTGGGCGCCGTGGAGGGACATCCGTCGGCGGCCGCCTTGGCGATGGACGACTCGGCCGACGAGGCGACAGAGGGCCCCGCCGCGTCCTCCGTCTTGGAGCCACAGGCCGACAACGTCAGAACAAGCGCGGCCGCACCGGAAAGCAGGACAAGGGCGGGGGAGACACGGGGGGAATTCACGGACGACACGCTACAGGTCGGCGATCCCGGGGCGTCGCACCGAACCGCGCTGGCGTGCGACCAGGGCCTTGTATCGAAGCGACAGACCGGAGGTGGGGTGTTCGTGGCATCGGTTGTCGTTTCGATACAAGACAGCCCCGCGGTCCACGCGGTACCCACGGCGTATGAGTTGCGGTCCATGGGCGTCCAGAATGGGTGCCGCTGCCGGGTTGGGTGGTGTCATCATCGCGCTCGGGTTGTCGGTGACGGTGCCGCAAACGCAGGGGCGGGCATGGGCGGACACCGGTGGCGGCGATGTCGAATCCGCGGCGAACAGCCCTGTGTCAGCCGGTCCCCGGGCGGTGACTGCACGGCGTCCATCCCAGCGCGCGTCAACCGCGTCGCCTTTCTCCAAGCTGACACCGCCGAACCCCGCCAAAGCAAACGATGCCGGCGGCCGAGACCGCGCCCATCTGACGAGGCCGGCGACGACACCTCGCGCCGTTCCCGGGGCGGCGACAACCGGGCAACCGCACACGGCTCGGACATCCGCAGCGTCGGCTGATTCCGCTGCGCCGCCGGTGGCCGCAGCGTCAGGCAACGACCAGACCGCGGCGGCGGGGCCGATCGCCCTCGCCCCCACGGTGGAGTGGGATGCCGGTCTGCTGCGCGGCACGCTTGGCGCCACCTCGACGCTGCCGCTGAGGTTCTCGCAGGTCTCCGCGCCGAGCCTGGGTGGCAGTCTCGCGTCCGACCCCAACACCAGCACACCGATCTTCGGCTCGCAGGGCGAGTTCACCTACTTGCCCGCGGCGGTGGCGCTGACCAATCCGGGCACCATCGAGAGCTTCCAGATCGCCGTCACCGAGGTCACCCCGTTCGATGCCTTCCTCACCGGCCTGCCGCTGATCGGGGCGCTGGCGTCGTCTCTGCTCTCCGCGACCCGATCGACCCCGATCGTGAGCACACTCCTGGCGCCGCTGATCGGCACCTCACAGGTGGTGACCTTCGCAGAGACCCCGGCCGGTCTGGCCGCGGGCCGACCGACCGCCTTCACCGACACCGTGATCTCCTTCGACGGCACCCCGATCCGGGTCAACTACTTCCCGGCCACCAACGTCGCGACCGGTTCGGTGACGTCGGCCCCGACTGTTCTGCTCAACGCGGGACTGTTCTCGATCGGCTACACCGACCCGGACACCCTGTACAACCAGTACTCCCCACCCCTGACCGGGACCGCCCCCGTGCCCGGCATCAAGGTGTTCCGCGACGACGCCTTCCCCGGGGTCTATTCCGGCGGCGGGGGCTTCAACGTGATCACCTGGGACAGCCGCGGCACGTTCGCCTCCGGCGGGCAGTGGCAGTTCTACAGCCCGTTCTTCGAGGGCCGCGACATATCGGCGATCATCGACTGGACCACCACCCCGGCCAATCCCGCTGTGGCGCAGATCAAGACCGATTCCAGCGGGGTCCCGCTGGTCGGATCGGCCGGCGGTTCCGGCGGCGGGGCGATCCAACTCAACGTCGCCGCCACCGACCCGCGGATCAGAGCCACCGTGCCGGCCATCACCTGGAACTCGTTGAACACCGCGATCTATCCGGGGAAGCAGTTCTCCACCCTGTACGGGCTGGTTTTCCTCTCCGAACTCGCCCAGGCGAACTCGCTCGGCCCGCGCGCTGCGCACGCCAACGGGTGGCAGTGGCCGGTGCTGCGACTGAACTCGCAGGGGCTGGCCGCGTTCGCGACCGGCACGGCACTGGGCTGGCTGAGCCAGACGTCACAGGCGTTCCTGGGATCGGCCGGCCCCACCGCGTTGCTGGCACAGGTGAGTGCCCCGACCTTGCTGATCCAGGGCACGGTGGATTCGCTGGTGCCACTGCGGCAGGCCGTGGACACTGCGATGGCGATCGAGGCCAACCCGTACGGCACCCCGGTCAAGATGATCTGGTTCTGCGGTGGGCATACGCCCGGCCCGGGCGGCTGCAACAATCCCGGCCTGTCCGGCCAGACGTCGGTGGTCATGGGTGACACCCTGCGCTGGCTGGATCAGTATGTGGCCGACAGCGGAACCCCGGCCGACGCCATACCCCGGTTCCAGTGGTTCGACCAGGCTGGCACCTACCACTTCTCGTCGCTGATGCCCTATGACCCCGGCTTCAATCAGCCGCAGCCCTACACCGCCACCGACTCCGGCGGGGTGCTGGGCATCGTGCCGCTGCTCGGCGGAAGCCTGCGGATCCCGCTGACCCCGCCGCCGGGCAGCCAGGTCGTCGGGTCACCCACCCTGAGCTTCACCTACCACGGCCTGGGCACTGGCAGCGCGGTGTACGCCAGCGTGGTCGACACCAGCACCCCCTTCCCCTACGTCGTGGGCCAAATCGTCACGCCGGTGCCGGTCACCCTCGACGGCCGGCCCCGCACCGTCACCATCGCGCTCAACGACATCGCCTACACCGCCCCCGGCGCCGAGACCGACACCCTGTCGCTTCAGATCGGGGCCTCGACACCGGTCCTCAACCCGACCGGGCTGCCGGTCGGGGAGATCTACGGTCTGCCCTACTCCAACCTCGGGGCGCTCGGCGCGATCAAGATCTCCGACGTCCGCCTCGACCTGCCGGTTCGGGCGGCAACGCCTTAGCCGCTGACCATCCCGGTCCCGTCGACCAGTACGGCGTGCTTCCTGGCGCGTAAGCGTTAACTTCGGTGGTCCGCCGCTCGCGCTTGGCCACCGCGACCGGTTCGAACGTGCGGCTCCGGTCGCGGGGCACGTCAATATCGACCTGCCCGCCGTATCGGCGATCATTTCTGTGCGAAACCCTCTGCGGGAGTTGCTATTCCGACACCGAGCCGCGGGGAGGTTGTGCCAGCTGGCCGAATGCGGCGGCAAGGTGCTAGCCCCTGAGGACGGTGTCGTTTCGGTACAAGACAGGGTGTGGTCAGCCCTGGTCTGCTCAGGTAGGCGCCGCCGATGTCGGCGGTGTCGTCTTCGATTCGGGAGTGTCGGATGTCGAGTTCAGGTCATGGGGCAGTGTCGGCGCGGGTGTGTGCTGGTTCGGTGGTCGCGGCGGGGCTGCTGTGGGGTGCGCCTGTAGCAGCGGCTGAGGACGATGCCAGCGGTGGGGCTCACCGGACGTCGCGGGTAGATGCGACGTCGGCCGACGCGGAGGCCGCTGGCGCGGTTCGTCGTGGGCCTGGCGCTTCGCCGGGCAGGGCCCGCGCCGGGGCGGGGTTGCGTGGCGAAAGTGTGACTCAGCCGAGGGGAACCGCCGGCGCGGTAGTCTCGCCGGCTGGGGTGGCGCGGCCCCGGCATTCCGGCGGCTCTCCGGCGGCGCCGGTCGCGGCGGCGTCGACGGTCTCGCCCCCTCGGACCGACGCCATCAAGGCGAGCTCGGCCCGGGTGTCACGTTCGCGCGAGGCGATCGCAGCGCCGCTTCTCGCTGCGAGCCCCGGCGACACCCCCAGCCTCCCGAGTGCAACGGCTCCGGTAGGACTGTCGGAATCAGCGGAGCTCAGCGCAGCTTCGACGCCGACACGAACGCAGAGTCCCCAGAATCAGACCCTCGTGAGGCCAGCCCGAGCGGCAGTGAACGACTTCTTCGATTCCTCTGCCCGTTGGCTGCAGACCCTGCCGCAGAACGGCGTTATCCAATTAATCGAGGGAGCACTCGTTCTGGTGCGCCGCACCTTCTTCAATGAACTGCCGACCGTCAAGGCCGTGCAGACGACGAGCGCGACCGCCGCCGGGCCGATCAACGGCAAGATCGTGGCCTTCGACCCGACCGCGGACACGGTGAACTTCGTGGTGACCAGTGCGCCTCGACAAGGAGCCGTACAAGTCGCTTCTGATGGCACCTACACCTACACACCGGACGCCAAAGGGTTCACGGGCACCGACAGCTTCACGGTGAAGGCCTTGGATTCCACCGGTTCTTGGCTGCAGGGCGTCCTCGGCAAACCCCTGGATCTCCTCGACCTGAACAGGGCCGACGGGACAAGCACGACCATCACGGTCAGCGGCGCGCGGTCGGAGGAGGAACTCGGTGGCATCTTCGGACCAGTGCTGGAGACGTTCCATGTCTTCAACGGCAGCCAGACGACCTTGTACTACCAAGGTGCCAATACCGGCGACGGCTATAGCTCGCCGTACACCGCCCCGCCGACGGCCGGAGCCGGGATTTCCGACCCCGCTGCGCTCCAGGCGGCCACCCTTGCGCCAGGGGCGACCATGGACTTCCAGTTCACCTACAACTTCGCGAGCAACAACTACGGCTCCCTGGTTTTCGATTCAGGTTACGGCTGTGGTGATCCCTGGGGCCTGGCTGGCTGCGGTGGCTTTGGCCCCGACGCCGACGACGCCTACACCACCGTCCTGATTCAGGTCGATAACGTGGGCAACAAGTACACGGCCTGTGCTGGACGCCTGTGCCCAACATCCGAGTGGCTCGGCTTTGAGGCGACAAGCCTGTTCAGCGCTTACGGCAGTTTGCCCGGGTCGGACACGATCAACTTGCAGGGCAATGGATGCCGACCGGATCCCGTGCTGGGTGGCCCGTGTTAGCTCAGCGCCGAAAAAGCCCGGCTTGCAGAGGCTTTCGCACCAGCGACTTGAAGAAGATGCTGTAGAAGGCGCGGATGAGCCAGAAGCTTTCGTCCGAGAGGCCGCGCCGCATGGCTTCCGATGCGGCGAAGCCCGATGCGCTGCGCATGTCACGACTCATGTGCGCCTGGTCATAGAACGCGGCCTGCGAGGCCAAATCGGCCATGGAGTGGGCTCGGTTCGCTAACAGGCGGTCGGCCGCCGAGATGGTGAGGCTCTCCAGTCGGGCGAGTTTACGGGCCTGCCGTTCGGAAACCCCGAGTTGCTGTTTGACCCGGCGTTGTGCGGTCCGCGCCGAGCCCGCCGGCCCACCGGTCCGGCATGAGGTGGTGACGTGGTCGAGCCATTGAGTCGAGGTCAGTGGCGAAGGCGGGGCACCGGCACACCCGGCCCGGCCGGTCAACAGGCCCTCGAAGAGCAGGGGAAGCGCGGTTCGGGGCTCCCCGGCAGCCTGAATCTGCCGTGCCCATGAAGCCCAGGGAACGTCGGTGTCGAGGTCGTCGAGAGAGGCGGCGCGGTCCTGCCACGCCTGCGGGTCCAGATCGAACCACTTTCGCATGGCGTCGGGACGGAACACCGCGATCAGCATGTTGTAGGGCTGATCGCTGAAGTGGATCCACGGACGTGTGCTGCCGCCAACAATCCGGATCGGGCCTTCGACGGGTGTCCGGGCGGCCGAGGTGTCGTCAGGCACCCAGGACCGTAGCTGTTCGGGCTGGCCTTGCCAGTACCACGCGATGGCCATATTCGGCGTCGCGGTTCCATAGGTGAATCCCTGCAACGGATCCAGCCGACAATCCCGGGTATCGCGGTGGATCACGCAGATCACCCCGTCGCGCAGCGCTGGCGGCGGAAGGAAGGTCTCGGTTCGCGTCCCGGGATGGATCGCTCCCGGCCGACGAGCACCAATTGAGGAGTTGCTCATGTGTCGATCAATCCTGAGAAGTGGCGATTACCCAACACCGTAACCCGTACGGCCGGGCAGGGTTCGCTGATTCCCCGCTGCCGCAACCCATCAGGTCACCATGAGAAACAGCACGCCGATGGGGGCGAGAAAGCCAAGATGGGCCAAGGCGCGCAGTGCCCTGTTCTGGTGGCCCCAAAGACCGAACGCCCCGAAGGCGCCGAACGGACTGAGTACCGGCAGGACGAATCCGGCCAAGCCGAGCAGGCCCAGCAGACCGAGCACGCGCACCCGCGCCCCGGGGGCGCCCGGGTCGACCGGTTTGGCAAACGTGATCAGCCCGAGCAGTCCGAGCAGCCCGGTGAGGCTGACCGCGGCATGCAGGGGAGTGGTCACCCAACGATTGTGGTCGACAAAGCGCTCGGTGGTGCGGCGTCTAAGAAGTGATGTCGCTCCCGGCGGCCGGCACTATGATCCGACCACGACATCGTCGTCGGAATAGAGGGAACAACGATGCTCAGCTGGTCTCTAAGGGTGTTGGCCGTCGTTGCCGCGATGGGGGCAACAGCTGCACTCACCTGCGCCTCGGCAAGCTCCGAGAGCCTGGCCGCGGATCCGTCAGTCGTCAAGAACAAGCTCGTTGCCGCCGGCCTCCAGTGTGGCGACAACAGCATCGGCACCCGGACCATGGACGACGGCTCAAATCCTTTCGCCACCATCGAGTGCTACACCGCGACCGGCTGGTACCAGGTCGATGTCTGGGACTCGGCCGAGGGTTTGCAGATCTGGTGGGCCGCGCGGTGCGCCAATCAGTCAGCCGACCCCGACCCCAGGGCCATCGGTACCTACTGGACGACGGATATCCAGACCCGAGAAGAAGCACAACTCATCGCGGACGCTCTCGGCGGCACGGTGAAAACCACTGCGGAGTGGTGCGCCTCCAGTATTGGTGCAAACCCTGCCGCAATTCCGCCGCCGCCATAGGGACCGAAACGCTCGCGATGGTGAGAGCGCCGCATGCTACAGCTGACCCAGTGGCCGGCACACATTGGACAACGCGTTCCAGTACTGACCGGGCCCACAGTCTTCCGCCGGTTGCGGCGTCTGACAGGTGTTGGTGATCGGATCCCAGAATTGTCCATTGATGCAATTCAGCGGCTCCGCCGAACCGATCCCGGCGCCGAACAGCGACGCCGCAGCAACGAGAGGAACGGCCGAAAAGATTGCGAAGGTTCCACGGCGTGCGAGTTTGCGCATGCGTGGATTCTGCCAGAGGTGCCGCGGCCATGATCCAGGACAGGGCGCGTCGATGCGCAACGATCTCCTGGCCGCCGGAATCGTGCCGGCGCCGACCGACGACGACGAACCGTTGCGGCTCGCCGAACTTCGTGTGAGCACAGGACTGAAGTTGCCGGATTGTTGCGTCCTCGATGTGGCGATCCACCAGTGGGCGGCGCTCGCGACAATTAACTCCGCCCTCGCGGGCGAGGCGCATAAACGTGGAGTCACCCTCGCGCCTTGACCAGCTACCCCATAAGCGGTAGTGGATCGCATCCCATATCGGTACCATTGCGCTGTGAGCAAGCAGATCGCCGTTCGACTTCCGGACGAAGTCGTCGAATTCATTGACCGCGAAGTCGAGCGGCGAAACGCCGAGAGCCGCGCCTCGTTCGTACTCAAAGCTCTGGAACGTGAGCGACGCCGGCTCATCGCCGCCCGCGATGCGGCGATTCTTGCCGGGCCGGCCAAGGCCGACGATGATTTCGATGCGCTAGCCGCTCACACGTCGACCTTCGAACTGGACGTCGATTGAGGCCGATTCACATCGCCCAACTCGATAAGGCTCGGCCGGTCCTGATCCTGACGCGGGAACTCGTTCGGCCGCACCTCACCAGAGTCACCGTCGCACCGATCACCGCAACAGTTCGCGGTTTGTCGACCGAAGTTCCCGTAGGCGTGCGTAACGGGCTCGAGAAGGACTCCGTTGTGAGCGTCGACAACATTGCCACCATCCCAGTTGCGGCCCTGGGACGCCAGATTGGATTCTTTCTTCCCGATCAGGAGGAATTGCTGGCAACGGCGATTCGCAACGCCTTCGATCTCGACTGATCACGAGACGACGCTGCGGCGCCGTTGACTTTGAGCATTGACTGCACCTAATTCCGCGGGGGAGTCGTTTCGGAAACGTACAAATCTCTGAGTGTCCGTTACCCGCCAAGTTGTCTACATTTCGTCTACAATGACGCCATGGCAGCAGAAACCACCACAACCGTCCGGGTTCGCCGACCCGACTCGGAGCGCCTCCAATCCCTGGCGAAGGCACGTCAATCTGCTGTCGTCGATGTCGTGCACGATGCCATCAATGCCTTGGAACGCCAGGAGTTCCTCAGAGGACTAAACGGGGACTACCAGCGCCTGCGTAACGACCCCGAACTGTGGGAAAAATACGTGACGGAGCGACACGAGTGGGATGCGCTGGATTGATCTGGCGGGGGGAGGTCTACAGCGTCGACCTCGGCCGGCCGCTGGGACACGAGCCGGCCTTTCGCCGGCCAGCGGTCGTGGTATCGGTCGATATTCTCAACAACGGTCCCGGCGGGCTCGTGGTCGTCGTGCCGGTCACGACCGTTGGGTACGGTCTGCGCAGCCATGTCGAACTTGAGCCGGGCGATAGCGGACTGGATCGCATCACGTATGCCCGCTGCGACCAACTGCGGGTCGTCTCTGTCGAGCGACTGTCATCCCGCCACGGGATGGTCGGCCCGGAACGACTACAAGCCATTGGTCAAGCCCTGAGATTTGTGCTCGATCTGTAAGAGCGCGGGGGGATATCACCAGGTCAGTCCGGTCAGTTTTACTTGACATAATGTGGCTTATCGGCACTTTATTGGACGTGGGGAAATGCCGGCAGCACGATCAGTCGTGACATCAACCGACCCACCGACTACTCGCCGCGAAGCGCGCTTTCGGCCACCGCCTCTTGCGCCTTCAACGTTGAGTGCGCACTGACGCTCAGCCGTTTTGCGAGTAAAGCCCTGCAAATCTGCTCACTCGATGGCAGCTGGCCGAACGCCTCCCGTGTGACCCAGCCAGGGCCCGGCTGCATCGCTCGAACCCCTGTCGCACCCCCTACCGTGCCGCGGTCGCCATATCGTCACTGTGACGTTTTAAGGGCAGCCGCGGACCGGCGCTACACCGATCCCTCGGCGCGAACCGGGTCGGCCAGATCCCGGCCGGCTGTCTCACGGGTGAACAGCAGAGCCGCGATCGTCACGACGCCGCAGCCCACGGCGATGAGCACCAGAGGCGTGCTCCGCGGTCCTGCTGTGAGCAGGCTGCTCGCCAACAGGGGTGTGAACCCGGCGCCGATCAGCGCAGCCAACTGGTAGCCCAGGGACATCCCCGTGTAGCGCACCCCGGTATCGAACATCTCCGCCAACATCGCCCCCAGCGGCCCGTACATCGCCGCCTGGATGATCTGCCCGATGACGACCGCGACGATCAGACGCGGGGTCGACAGGCTGTCGACCAGCGCGTACATCGGATAGGCGTACAGCACGATGGCGACAGCACCGGCCAGCATCACCCTGCGTCGGCCAAGCCGGTCCGACAGCGCGGCGAAAGCCGGGATGGCGATGAGCACCGCGACACCACCCCACAGCTTCGAGGAGAGGTTCGCCGAGGTCGTGTAGCCGAGGTTGCGGGTGTAGCTGACCATATAGGTGCTCAACAAACCGGTCAGCCCGAAGGATCCGATCCCGATGGCGCAGGTGAGCAGCAGGGCCCCGGGACGTCGCAGCACCGACATCAGCGGGATCGAAGTCCCCCCGCCCGTGGCGGACTCCATGGCTTGGACGAACACCGGGCTTTCCGCGACCCCGGAACGTACGTACAGCCCGATCACCAGCAGTCCGGCGCTGAGCAGGAACGGCACCCGCCAGCCCCACGACATCAGTGCCTCATCGGACAGTCCCGCCAGCGCCATGACCACGATTGTCGAGAGCAGACCGCCGATAGCCGAGCCCGTCTGCACAATGCCGTTCCAGCGCCCACGGTCCGATGGCCGGGCGTGCTCGGCGACCATCAGTGTCGCCCCGCCCCATTCTCCCCCCACCGCGATTCCCTGACCGACCCTAAGCAGCACTAATAAGACGGGTGCGGCGCGGCCGATCGTCTCGTAGGTGGGCAGGCAGCCGATGAGAAAACTCGCCACTCCCATCAGGGTCATCGTCGCGACGAGGGTGCGTTTTCGGCCCAACCGATCACCCAAGTGGCCGAACAGGATTCCGCCCAGCGGACGCGCGACGTAGCCGGCAGCCAGTGTTCCGAACGCGGCCACCGCCGCCGCCGACGGGTCCGACCCCGGGAAGAACAACCGGTCGAACACCAACGCCGTCATCGTCGCGTACAGGAGGAAGTCGTAGTACTCGACCGTCGTGCCCGCCAAGCTCGACAGTGTGATCCGTCGTAAGTCGCGGGATTCCGCTGTCATGGCGAGCCTTTCAGTTCGCCCGCGATGTTCAGTCGCAGGAACTCCGGCGCTTTGATCACTCTGCGGAGCATGAACCGGATGGCCGGCGGCATGTCGACAGCACCGTCGTCGCGGTAGACCTGAGGGGCGGCGAGTTCGTAATGCTTTCCCCCACTCTCCAACTCGCATCCGCCTGCCGCGATGACGTTGCGTACCCAGTCCGCGCCCGCTCCGTAAGTCAGGGCTATGACGTAGGTGTCGCCCCGACGGAAAGCCCACAGCGGTGTCCGAAAGACGCGACCGGAACGACGACCGCGATGAATGACCACCGCCCAGCCGGGCGCCCAC
>SYAB01000179.1 GCA_005787665.1 Actinomycetota bacterium | reverse complement strand
GAGGTCGTCGACGACGGGGTGACCGGCACCCTGGTGCACTACGACGAGTCCGACCCCCGCTCATTCGAGGCGGGACTGGCCGAGGCGGTCAACGCCCTGGTCGCCGACCCGGCCAGGGCGCACGACTACGGCGCAGCCGGGCGGCAGCGGTGTATCGCGGAGTTCTCCTGGGCCCGGATCGCCGAGCAGACGCTGGAGATCTACCGCACGGTCTCCGGCTAGCCCAGACCGCCATCACAAAAACCCCGCGCGTTGGCGCGGGGTTGTGCGGGTGCGGCAGGTTAGCTTGTGACGCCTTTGAGTTCGTCGCCGAGGGCGGAGGCCTCGTCGGGGGTCAACTCCACGACGAGTCGGCCACCGCCTTCCAGCGGTACCCGCATCACGATGCCGCGCCCCTCTTTGGTCGCTTCCAGCGGACCGTCTCCGGTCCGCGGCTTCATCGCCGCCATCGAGTGCTCCCTCCAATTCCAGCTGGTGTCGGCACCGACCGGGTGCCGAGACTATGACGATTCTAGTCCAGCGCCGCCGCGGACCGGAGAAACCCAGCAGTCCTGCATGTGGTCGTCCACCATCCCGGTGGCCTGCATCAGGGCATAGATGGTGGTCGGGCCCACAAATCGGAAGCCACGGGCCTTGAGCTCCCGGGCCAGGGCGCGCGACTCGGGCGTCTGTGCCGGCACGTCCGCCGGGCCGGCCGGGCGTGGCCGCGGCGACGGGGCGTGCGCCCATAAGAACTCCGACAGGTCGGCCCCGAGGTCTACCACCGCGCGGGCGTTGGAGATGGTGGCCGCGATCTTGGCCCGGTTGCGCACGATGCCGGCGTCGGTCATCAACCGCTGGATGTCGGCCTCGGTGAAACCGGCCACCGTCTCGACGTCGAAGCCCCGGAAAGCCGCCCGGAAGTTCTCCCGCTTCCGCAGCACGATCAGCCACGACAAGCCGCTCTGAAAGGCCTCCAGCGTCATCCGCTCGAACATCGGGGTGGCACCCCGAAGCGGGCGACCCCACTCGTGATCGTGATAGTCGCGCATGAGGATCCGGTCGGACCCCGCCGCGGCCACCGCCCACGGGCACCTGATCCGATCTTCCTCGGCGGGCAGCGTCACAGACCCGGATCAGCCGCCGCGGCGCCATAACGACGACCGGCGGTGGGATCCGGTAGGTCGGCCGCCGCGCGTACCGCAGCCAGTTCGCCGCGCAGTTGGTCCAGTTCGGCGCCCAACCGATCGAGCACCCAATCCACCTCGCTGGTCTTGTAACCCCGCAGCACCTGGGTGAACTTGACGGCTTCGACGTCGGCGCCGGTGACTCCGGAAGCGGGCAGCACCGTCGCTGTCGTGGCCCGCGGCAGCGGCGGAATTTGCTCGCCGCGGCCGAACAGCAGACTGGCGATCCCGAACAGGACGACCGCCACCAGGATGAGCACCACGAGGTACATCAGGATCAGCGTCACACTGCGATCCTGCCTCACGCGTCAGGGCAGCGCCGGGCGCAGGGTGTTCATCGGCGGACGGTCGGCCAGCGACACCGTGGAGAGTCGCCGGAGGTAGCCGTCCTCGCCGTCGCCGCCGGGGAAGAATTGGGTCAGCCCCACCCCCGAATCCTCGATTCCGCACCGGGTCAGCAGGGTGGCGATGATCTGCCGGCTCATCGGTCCCAGTTCGCCGATCGGGCGGTTGCGGTGGGTGCGCACGCCGAGGTTGACCTGTCCGATGGCACCCAGTCCGTAACGGTCGTAGGTGTCGATGAGGATCCCGATCTCCACCCCGTAACCGGGCGCGAACGGTACCGAGGTGAGTAATTCGCGGGTACCGGCGTACTCCCCGCCCAGTGGTTGGAGCACACACCCCAATTCGGGCCGCAACGCCGCCAACAGCGGGCGGGCGACGAGTTCGGTCACCCGTCCGCCGCCGGTCGCGTCCTCGCCGCCCCGGAGTTTCAGCGGCCTGCGGTAGAAGCCCCGGACCAGGTGGATTCCGTCCTCGGTGAGGATCGGTCCGACGAGTCGGGGCACGAACAGTGGGTCGGGGTCGATGAGGTCGGAGTCGATGAAGACCACCACGTCGCCGGT
Source organism: Actinomycetota bacterium (assembly GCA_005787665.1). The sequence continues at coordinate 8,746 of SYAB01000179.1, read as the reverse complement.
GGTGGCGGCCAGCGATCGCCACAGCGCCTCGCCCTTACCGGGCCGCGGTGGGATCTCGGGCAGCGCCTCCTCCCGGTGCACGACCCGCGCCCCGGCGTCGGCGGCCATCGCCGCGGTGGCGTCGGTGGACCCCGAGTCCAGGACGATGAGTTCATCGACCAGTCCGCCGAGCAACGGGGTGATCGTCTCGATCACCGAACCAACCGTCTCGACTTCGTTGAGCGCGGGCAGGACCACCGAGACGGTCCGGCCGCGCTTGGCAGCCTCCAGTTCGGGGACCGTCCAGCGCGGGTGCTGCCAACTGCGCTCGGCCAGCCAGTCTCCCGTGCCGGTCTCGGCCAGGCCCGTCACGCCAGTCCCCGCACTGTGCGGGCGGGCGGGCGATCGCCTCGGATCGAGGCGACCATCTCCAGCACTCGGCGGGTCGGTCCCACTTCGTGCACCCGGAACATCCGGGCCCCGTCGGCGGCGGCGAGTGCCGTCGCCGCCAGCGTCCCCTCGAGTCGCTCAGTCAGTCCCACGCCCAGAGTCTCCCCGATGAAGTCCTTGTTGCTCAGCGCCATCAGGACCGGCCATCCGGTGTTTACAAGATCTTTCACGTGCCGCAACAAGGTCAGCCCGTGGAAGGTGTTCTTGCCGAAATCATGGGTCGGGTCGATCAGGATCCGGTCCCGCGGGACGCCCACCGCGACGGCCTGTTCGGCGGCCGCGGTGACCTCGGCGATCACCGCCTCGACCACCCCGGTGACGCTGTGGGAGTAGTTGACCCGGAACGGACGAGTGCGGGGCACCGCGCCGCCGGTGTGCGAGCAGACCAGCCCGGCGCCGAACTCCGCCGCCACCTCGGGCAGACCCGCGTCGGCACCGGCCCAGGTGTCGTTGATGATGTCGGCCCCGGCCGCACAGGCCTGTTTGGCCACCGACGCGCGCCAGGTGTCGACGCTGATCAACTGGTCGGGGTAGGCGTCGCGCAGCCACTCGATGAACGGCACCACCCGGGCGGTCTCCTCCGCGGCGTCGACGACCGTCCCGGGACCGGCCTTGACACCGCCGATGTCGATGACATCGGCACCCTCGGCGACCACGCGGTGCACCGCGGCCATCGCCGCGTCGTCGGTGAAGGTTGCCCCGCGGTCGTAGAACGAGTCGGGGGTCCGGTTGACGATCGCCATCACCAGGGCGCGGTCGCCAGCCACGGGTCTGCCGCAGAACGTGCCGTTCATCCCCTTATGGTGCCTGCTTCGGAGCCCCCCCGGCCACCGCGGTCAGCCGGGGTGTCCCCGGTCCGGCACCGGATGATCGCGATCATTCCGGCGCTTTGGCGAAAACCAGCCAGCGCATGTCGATGGGGCAGTGCTCGCGGTCGAGAGCGAAAAGGTCATGGCCGCTCACCCAGTTGGCGTACCACCCGGTCGGCGGCCAGGCGCCGTCCGGCAGGTTTGCCCGCTCGTAGTCGTAGACACTATCGTCAGAGACCATCCGCAGAGCCAGACCGCCGAGGGCGGCCTCCAACTCCGGCCGGGTGAAAAAAGCCGTGTGCACCTGCTGACCGAACTGACGGGCCGCCTCGTCGGGGGCGTAGCCGGCGTCGGCGAGGAAGATGTTGAAGACCAGGCTGCCGCCCGGCGCCAGACACCGGTCGGCCAGTTCGAGCAGACGTCGCAGCTGCTCGGGAGAGCGGAAGTCGCACACCACCTCCGACAGCAGGATGATTCGGTAGTCCCGCCGCAGGTCGGCGTCGGTCGCGAACACGTCGCGGTTGATCACCCGGATGTCCAGCGCGTTCTGGCGCGCCTGCTCGCCGATGATGTCGGCGAATATCTCGGTCATCTCCACCACGTCGACGGGATGGCCGCGGCGGGCGAGCGCGAGCGCGTTGCGGCCGGTGCCCGCACCGATATCGAGCACCGGAGAGCCCGCCGGATCGGCCACCTCGCCGGCCAGGGCCCACACCCGGGCATCCGGCTCGACCCCGAAGAGCGGGGGCGTCCGGGTGGCCACCCAGTTCTGGTAGACCTCCTCGACGCTCGGCGCGCCGACGGTCACGTCGTAACTGAGCGCACTGGCGACGGGTGACCGGTAGACGACGGTGATCGTGGACCGCGGGGATCGCGAAAATGCTTCGGCGAGTTGCCTTTTCAGCACGTCCTGCAGATGGTCGCGTTCAGGGGCGTCGAACGCCCGGCCCAGTCCGGCGAAGACGGCGACGCACTTCTCGGTGAATTCCTCGAGGAGAGCCGGGACGGCCGGGAAGGTGATCTGGCCCTCGGCGGTGACCCGGGTGTCCAGCCGCCGTGCCATCGCCTGCGCGACGGCGTCAAGGTCGACCGGCCGTGACGGCTCCACACCGCCTCCCTCCTCGATTGAGGGCAGACGATAGCAGCGAATCGCGGCCGTCAGGCCTTCGGGCGGCGACCGGCCGCCACGTCCGCGGGATAGGACGGGTCGAACGGCACATACCCTCCGTCGCGGCCGTCCAGCACGTAGAGCGGATCGGAAACCCCCGCGCCGTAAGCCTGCTCGCGCAGGTCGACCTTGCGGCTCTTGAACGTCGAGGTGGTCTCCAGCGCATCCACGATCCGGACGAACAAGGGCACCGCGTAGCCCGGCAGTCGCTGATAGAGCGTCTCGGCCAGCCTGCGGCCGTCGAAGGGCGCGCCGGGGCGAAGCGTGATCGCGGCCATGCCGGCGCGCCCGCCGGTGTCGGGCACCTCGACGCCGAAGACGGTGCACTCCGCCACGGCCGGGTCCGCGGCCAGCGCGGCCTCCACGTCGGTGGTGGCCACGTTCTCACCCTTCCACCGGAAGGTGTCGCCGAGACGGTCGGTGAAGGCGGCGTGGCCCATGCCCTGCGGGTACATCACGTCACCGGTGTTGAACCACACGTCGCCGTCCCGGAAGGCGTTGCGCACCAACTTCTTCTCGCTGGCCGCCGCGTCGGTGTAACCGTCGAACGGCGAAAGCCGGGTGACCGGGCTCAGCAGTAGACCCGGCCGGCCGGACGGCACCCGGCGAACGCGGCCGTGTCCGTCGCGCACGGGTTCTCCGGTTTCGGCGTCGTACTCGACGTAGGCCAGGGGTAGCGGATTGATCCCGGTCGACCCGGGGATGTTGAAGATGTTGACGAATGCGGTGTTTCCCTCGCTGGCGCCGTAGAACTCGACCACCCGCCTGATGCCGAACCGGGCGGTGAACTCCGCCCAGATCTCCGGGCGCAGGCCGTTGCCCACGATGACTCTGACCCGATGGGCGCGGTCGGTGGGCTTGGGCGGCTGGTTGAGCAGATAACGGCAGACCTCGCCGATGTAGACGAAGGCCGTGGCATTCGCCCGGATGACCTCCTCCCAGAACCGCGAGGCCGAGAACGTCCGCCCCAGTGCCAGCGTCGCCCCGGCGCCGATCACCGAGGACAGGGCGACGGTCAACGCGTTGTTGTGGTAGATCGGCAACGCGCAGTACAGCGTGTCGTTGCCGCGCAGGCGCACGCCGAGCCCGCCGAATCCGGCCAGCGCGCGCAACCACCGTTGATGGGTCATCACGCTGGCTTTCGGATTCCCGGTGGTACCCGAGGTGAAGATGTAGAAGGCCGGGTCACCGGCGGGCACCTCGGCGGCGGAGTCGGGATTGCCGGCCGGCCTGCCCTCGGCGAGGGAGGCCAGTTCCTCGGGGGTGAGCAGGAATTCGCCTGCCGGTGCGGCGCCGCTCCCGGCGACGTCGTCCACCAGATCGCTCTCGGCGACCACCACCCTGGCGTTGAGCAGGCCGAGGCTGTGCGCCAGCACCTCGCCGGACTGGTGGTGGTTGAGCATGCCCGCGACCGCCCCGCACTTGACGGCGGCCAGCATCAGCAGCACCGCGTCCGGCGAGTTGCGCAGCATGATGCCCACCACCTCCCCGCGGCGCACCCCTCGCTCGGCGAGCACCGCCGCGTAGCGGTTGGCGGTCTCGTTGGCCTGCCGGTAGCTGATCTCCCGGTCCTCGAAACGGAGGAAGGTCCGCTCGCCGTGGCGGGCGGCGCGATCCTGGAACACCGTGGCGATCGAGGTCTTCGAGTCCGGCCGGCTGGTCAGCCCGGTCAGCGCCGCCCGGAAGATTACGGGGGCGTCCATCAGCAGGGCGGGAAGCCCCCGGACCACGTCGAGCAGCCCGACCGAGCGCATCGTGTCACCGGCCACGGCCATCGCCCCCCTCGTCGACGGCGGCGCAGCAACTCAATGCGCGGTCGACGTCGTCGACCACCACGAGTCGGTCCATGGCGGCGGGTGTGACGTACCCGCCCCGAACCAGGGAATCCAGCCAGAGCCGCAGCCCGTCGAAATGTCCGAACGGGTCCAGCAGCACCACCGGTTTGTCGTGCATGCCCAGGTAGCCCGCGGTCCAGGTCTCGAAAAGCTCCTCGAGCGTCCCGATCCCGCCGGGCAGCGTGAGGAACGCGTCGCTGCGGTCCTCCATGACCTGCTTCCGTTCCCGCATGGTGTCGGTGACGATCAACTCGTCAGCGTCGATATCGGCCAGCTCCCGATGCACCAGCGCCTTGGGGATCACCCCGATGGTGTGCCCGCCGCGGGATCGGGCGCCGGCGGCCACCGCACCCATGGCCGAGACGTTCCCGCCGCCGGAGACCAGTGTCCAGCCCCGCTCGGCGATACCCTCGCCGACCTGACGGGCCAGCGCGAGCAGTTCGGGGTGACGCGGGCTGGCGGCGCAATACACGCACACGGCCCACTCGGATTCCGGCTCGGCTTGCCTGCGCACACCCCGAAACCTAGACCAGAGGTTCGACCCGCCCCCTAGAGTCCTGGGCTATGCCATGGCCTCTGGTCGCGCGCCGCGCCCTCGACCGCGTGGTCGACACCCTCGAGAGTCCCATCGCCGGGGTGGCGCTGATCGGCAACGAGGGCGTGGGCAAGTCGACTCTGGCCGGCCAGGCGGCTGCGCGGCTGGGCCGCGGCGAACCGCTGTGGGTCGTCGGCACGTTGGCCCAATCCTCCATCCCGTTCGGAGCGTTCGGGGGTCTGCTGGATTTCCACGATGTCGGCAAACCGGCGGCGATGATCGCCGCGGCGGCGGACGCGATCCTGTCCGGTGGCGACTCGCCGATCATCGTCGACAACGCGCGGCTTCTCGATCCGCTGTCGGCGAGCCTCGTCTACCGGCTCGCGCAACGGGGCGGCCGGCCGCTGATCGTGACGGTGCGCTCGGTGCTGCGGGTTCCACAGGTGGTCGCTGCGCTGTGGGACGACGGGCTGCTGGAACGCGTCGAGATCATCCCACTGGACTCCGCGGAGACCGAGGCCCTCGTGGCCGCCGCCGGTGGCGGGGACACCGCGGCGCTGTACCGGCGCAGCGCCGGGAATCCGCTGCACCTGCGCCTGTTGATGGCCACCGGAGGGACCGAGGAGACCCTGCCCGCCGCGATCGACCGGTACCTGGGCGGGCTCTCCGCGCAGGTCCGCGCGGTGCTGGGGTATCTGTGCGTATTCGAACCGCTCTCCCGGGCCGATCTGGTGGCCCTGACCGACGAGGCCGCGATCGAGGCGGCCGTCGCGGCCGGCGCCGTACAGGTCGCCGCTGCCGGCACCGACGAAATGGTGTTCAGCGGCCACCCGCTGTTCCTCGAGCGGATGGCCAAGATCCTGGACCGCTTCGAGATCCAGCGGTTGCGCTCCGCGGTGGCCGCTCAACTGGCCAGTGCGCCCAGTCGCACCCCCGCTGACCGGATGGCCCGCACCGTGCTGGCGCTGCAGGGTGACGGTCCGTTGGACTGTGACGCCGTGGTCGCCGCCGCCCAGGAGGCGCTGCGACTGGGCGACCTCGGCCTGGCCGAGCGCCTGGCAGGGGGCGCGTTGGAGCGGGAGGACCATTTCGGCGCCCGCCTGGCCCTGAGCTACGCGCTGGCCTGGCAGGGCCGGGGTCGGGAGGCCGACGCGGCACTCGCCGGCGTCGACATCGCCGCCCTGTCGGAGGAGCAGATGATGGCCTGGGCGCTACCCCGGGCGGCGAACCAGTTCTGGATGCTCTCCGAACCCGAACGCGCGACGACCTTCCTGCAGAACGTGCGAGGCCGGGTCGGAGCGGAGGCGTCACATCTGACCCTCGACGCGTTGTCGGCGACCTTCGCGATGAACGCCGGCAACGTGCGGCGCGCGACCGACGTGGCCGAACAGGTCCTGGCCCACGTGGACGCCCCCGACATGGCGGTGGCGTGGGCGTCCAGTGCCGCCGCGCTGTCAGCGGCTCGGATGGGCCGCTTCGACGCCGTCGGGCCGGCGGTGCGCCGTGCGCTCGGATCGGACTACCCCGGCCTGCTGCGGTTCACCGTGGGCCTGGCGGAGACCACCACACTGCTGATGCAGGGCAAGACCCGGGCGGCCTACGAGGTGGCCGAACGGTTCACCGATTTCGCCGAATTGGCCCCGCCCGGGCGGGCCATCGGCGAGGTGCTGCTGGCGCAGGTCCTGCTGGCCCGCGGCGAGGCCGCGGCGGCGGCGGATCTGCTGCGGCCCGCATCGGCGACGCTGGAGCGCACCGGTTACTCGTGGGGCCCGCTGGCGCTGAGCTATCTGACGACGGCACTTGCCTACCAGGGCGAGATCGCAGCGTCGGCCAAGGCCCTGGCGCGCGCCCAGGCCCGGCACGGAACGAAGTCGGCGATGTTCGCCCCCGAGCTGGGGATCGCCCGGGCCTGGCGGCTGGCCACCATCGGTGACCGGACATCAGCGATCACCGCCGCGCGTGACGCCGCCCGGACGGCCAAGCGCAGCGGCCAGCTGGCGGTCGCCGTGCGGGCCTGGCACGAGGCCGCGCGCCTCGGGGATCGACGCGCCGCGGATGCGCTGGCGCCGATCGCGCAGACGGTGGATTGCGACTACGCCCGGCTGGCCCTGGACCAGGCCCGGGCCTTGGCCGCCGGGGACCCCGCGGGGCTGGCGGCGGCGGCCGAGCGGCTGGACGCGGCCGGCTTCAGCGGCGCGGCCGCCGATGCGGCCCGACAGGCCGCCGAGGCCGGTTAAACCCCGGCCAGGTAGCGGCGCAGTGCCGCGGTGACGGCCGTGATCTGGGCGACGGAGACCCGTTCGTCGCGGCGGTGGGCCAGGTTGGGGTCGCCCGGGCCGTAGTTGACCGCCGGAATACCGAGGGCGGCGAACCGCGCGACGTCGGTCCAGCCGTACTTCGCGCGCACCATTGAGTCGGCGGCCTCGACGAGCGCGGCGGCCGCCGGATGGTGCAGACCCGGCAGGGCCCCGGCGGCCGCATCGGTCTGGCGCACGTCCACCGGAAGGCCGGCGAACACCTCGCGAACGTGTGCCATTGCGGCCTCGGGTGATCGGTCCGGGGCGAACCGGAAGTTGACGGTCAGCTCAGCGGCGTCGGGGATGACGTTGCCGGCCACTCCCCCCTCGACGCGGACCGCGGAGAGGCCCTCCCGGTAGGTGCAGCCGTCGATGTCGACGATCCGGCCCTGATAACCCGCCAATCGGTCGAGCACCGGGCCAAGCTTGTGAATCGCGTTGTCGCCCAGCCAGGATCGCGCCGAATGTGCCCGGGTGCCGGTCACTGAGATGACGGCCCGCAGGGTGCCCTGGCAGCCCGCCTCGATGTATCCGCCCGAGGGCTCGCCGAGGATGGCGACGTCGGCCCGCAGCCAGTCGGGAAGTTCCCGCTCGATGCGGCCCAGACCGTTGGCGGTCGCCTCGATCTCCTCACAGTCGTAGAACACCAGCGTGAGGTCGTGAGCGGGTTCGGTGACGGTGGCGGCCAGATGCAGGAACACCGCGTCGCCGGATTTCATGTCCGAGGCGCCGCAGCCCCAGATGTGGTCGGCGTCGCGCCGGGAGGGCACATTGCCGGCGATCGGCACGGTGTCGAGGTGGCCGGCGAGCAGCACCCGTGTGGGCCGGCCCATGTCGGTGCGGGCCAGCACCGCGTTGCCGTTGCGAAGGACCTGCAGGCCGGTCTGGCCGCGCAGGGCGCTCTCGACCGCGTCGGCGATCACCTGCTCCTCGCGCGACACACTGGGGATGTCGATGAGCGCCGCGGTCAACTCGATCGGGTCGGCACGCAGGTCCAGCACAACTGACCAGGCTAGCCCCTCACCCCCCTCACCCCCCTCCGTGAACAGACACAAAAGTCACCATCCGCCCGGCGTGTCCGTGCACTTTGCGTCTGCTCGGCCCGGAAGTACGGTGTGCACCGTGACTTCTGCAGCCGGCTTCGGGCTGGCCACCATCACCGCCGACGGCACCGTCCTGGACGCCTGGTTCCCCGACCCCGAACTGGGCGCCTACAGTCCGTCGGGGACCACCCGGATCGCCCCCGACGAGGTGCCGGCCACCCTCGCGGCGCTGGCCGGCCCGGACGAGGACCGGGGGGTCGAGGTCGTGGCGATCCGCACCGTCGCCGTGCTGGCCGACACGCCGGTGGACACCTGCGACGCGTACCTGCGGCTGCACCTGATCTCCCACCGGCTGGTCGAGCCGCACGGCGTCAATCTCGACGGCGTGTTCGGGGCATTGACCAACGTGGTGTGGACCAACTTCGGCCCCTGCCGGATCGAGGGCTTCGAGGAGGTGCGGATGCGGCTGCGCCGCCGCGGCCCGGTAACCGTCTACGGAGTGGACAAGTTCCCCCGGATGGTCGACTACGTCGTACCCACCGGGGTACGCATCGCCGACGCCGACCGGGTCCGCCTCGGCGCCCACCTGGCCCCTGGCACCACCGTGATGCACGAGGGTTTCGTGAACTT
>SYAB01000178.1 GCA_005787665.1 Actinomycetota bacterium | reverse complement strand
GACCACCAGGCGCAGGTTGGCCTCCAGGAGGTGGCGGCGTGCGGCCTGGCCGTCGCGGACGACGACACCCAGATCGCGCTTGCGGTTCTCGCTCAGCCGCTTGCGGGTCTGCAGCAGATGCTGGGCGTACAAGCCGGCCTCGATCCGCTTGGCGAGTTCCACCTCGTCCTCGGCGCTGAGCAGTGCGGTCTTGCCGATCCCGTTGAGGTACACCCGTACGAGGTCGGCGGCCGGACTCTGGGCGTCCAGATCGCTGTCGAACCGGGTGGTGGTGGAGTTTGCCATGGGTGCCTCCTGATCGGCTCCTGCTGTTGCCCTGTCCAACGCCCGGTAGTGCCGGGAAGTTCCCGCCGACCGGGCCACCCCATGGCCTCTGATGTGGGAAAACGAGCGCAGGATTTAAGAATGTACTGAGAATGCCGTCGGCGACCGCTCAGTGGGAACGATCGTCGCCGGACCCGGTGGGATGGGGTTGCGTACCCGGGGCGATGCCTGCCTCCAGGGCGGGCCGCTCGGCGCGGGGGAACAGCGCGGTGTGCTGCGGAGCATCGGGGAACCGGCGCGGTTCCTCGGCCCGGCGCGGCGGCCGGTCGTTGGCGATCAGGACAGCCATCCACGGCAGCGGAATCGACGCGGCGAGGATGGCCAACGACACCAGACCGTTGTGCCAGATGCCGTACGCGACAGCGGCGGCGATGAATGCCGGGATGCGCCAGAACATCAGCTTCAGGTACTTGCGAACCCGCGCGCGGTGCTGCTCCTCGTAGGAGTACTCGGCCCGGGTGATCAGCACGGGCTGTCCCTCGTCGTCGAAACCCAGATCCCGCTCCATGGCTCAACTGTTCCACACTCGGACCTATGGAAACGAGGGGACTTTTCTTACGTCTGTCTGACCGCGAGGAGGTTCCGGCGGGCACAATGGGAGGCATGCAGACCGATACGATCGAGCGCACCGAGAGCGACGAACGGGTCGACGACGGCAGCGACGACGACAGACCCAAGCACTTCCACTATGTCAAGAAGGACCGCATCGCCGAGAGTGCGGTGATGGGCACCCATGTGGTGGCACTGTGTGGCGAAGTATTTCCGGTGACGCGGTCGCCAAAACCGGGGTCGCCAGTCTGCCCGGACTGCAAGCGGATCTACGAGTCGCTCAAGAAGGGCTGACTCCGACCGCCCGAGCCGGTTGGGCATCCCCGTCTGGGGCGTCAAGAGTCGGCGCGGGTTGTGTTCTGCTCTGCCATCGGGCGCGCCACTGCCGCCAGTGCGGCTCGGGCGCCGGCCACTCCTCCTCGATGGCGGCGTTGAGTTCGGCTCCCATCATGATCGCGAAGCCGAGGAAGAACGCGAACAGCAGGAAGGCGATCGGGGTGGCCAGCGCTCCGTAGGTATATCCGGTGCGGGTGATGTATTGCAGGTAGACCCGCAACCCGGCGGTCGCGACGACGAACACCGTGGTTGCCAGCAGCGCCCCCCACACCAGGCGGTGGGTGGGCAGCGGCTGTGGCAGCGACACCCGGTACAGGATCGTGACCGACACCAAGAGGCCCAACGCCAGCATCGGGTAGTAGCCGAACTGCAGGAAATTATCCCAGCTGTCAGGGATGCGCCCAGCGATCGCCCGCGGCCCGAGCGCCACCAGTGGTGCGGCCACGACGACGAACACCAGCATGGCCATGTAGAGCCCGAGGGCAAAGAACCGCTGCCGGACGGGATGGCGCAGCGGAGTCTGGTCGTGGGCCTCGACGACGGAGTCGACGAACGCCGAAATCGCCGACGAACCGGCCCAGAGGCTGATCACGAAACCCAGTGACACCACCTCGCCGCGGGCGCCCTGCACGATGTCACGGATCGTCGGTTCGATGATCTCGGCGACGATGTTCTTGGAGAAAAAACTGTTGGACGTGCTGATCAGCTGCTGTTGGATGGTGGCCAGCGTGTCCGGGCCGAACAGCGGTGCCACATAGGCCAAGCTGCCCAGCATTCCCAACAACAGCGGCGGTAGTGACAGCACCGACCAGAAGCCGGCCTGGGCCGATTCCGAAAAGATCGAGTCGTCCCAGCTCTTGGACAACGTCCGCTTGGCTATGCGCCACGCATGGTGGCGGGTCGGCCGTGCTGGCGGTTGGTCCGTCATGACAGCGCAAGCATGCCGTATCCCCGCACCGCGCGGTGCCGAGTCCGGCAGCGTCCGATCAGACGTCGGCCTGGCTGACTTCGATCACCGCTGCCAGTTCGGCGAGCTTGGCCTGGTGCTCGTTGGCGTGGTGCTGGCAGAACAGAAGTTCGGCACCGGAGGGCAGTTTCGCACGCACGCGCGCGGCCGCGCCGCAGCGGTCGCAGCGATCAGCCCTGGTCAACTCCGGACTGGTCAGCGTTGCGTTCATGGGCTCCTCCAACGGTGCTCAGTGACCCCCGCGCCGAACGGGGTATGTCTACTGTCTCAGACGTTCCTGTGGGCGGCCTTGTTCCCCGGCCCCAAGGATGTGTCGTGTCTCACGCGGTGCAGGCTGGTCCGGTGGCCGATGACGACTTCCCGGATCCCCGGTGGCTGGTTCACCTCTGCGGGCGGCTTGAGTGGGGTCGAGCGCGGACAACGGGGGTGATCCGGCCGGAATCCTCGAATGCGGCCGGATTCGTGCATCTGTCGACGCAAGGCCAGGTTCATCTGCCGGCGAACCGGATCTTCGGTGACCGGTCCGACCTGATGCTGCTCTACATCGACCCGGCGGCTCTCGATGCACCGCTGCGGTGGGAGCCGGGTGTGCCCGGGGATCCCGATGGGATGCTCTTTCCGCACCTCTACGGGGCGCTGCCGACGGACGCCGTCGTCGCCGTTCAGCCCTACTGTCCCGGCCCGGATGGCAGATACCCCCCGGTTATCCCCAGGCCGGGGGGGTGCGGGGGGAATCCGAAATCGCCGGCGCCGAAGGACTGCTAACTTCGCCAGTGGGTGTCAGCGACGCAGGCGCCCCAGGTACAGGGAACGCGGGACGGCTCTCCTCCCCCTTGGGACGCCGGGCCGCGTTCCCGAAACGGTGACCGGGTGCTGCGCACCGCGCGGGAAGCCCCCCATTCCGCGAATGGAGCGTGGCCCCGGTCACCCCTGCTTAGGCTCACCCGGGTGGCCAAGACACCGAAGCTCACTGTTCTCGACGTCGAGGACATCCCACTGCGGGAGGTCTCCGGGCTTGCTCTGGGCGGCGGGCGGATTCTCGCCATCGGAGACCATGATCCGGTGCTGTTCCGGGCCGCGCCGGGCCCGTTCCCGCCGCGGTGGGAGGCCATCGACCTCAGCGGCCTCGGCCTGCCCGACGGCGGATCGCAGTTCGAGGCGGTGCAGTCCGCCGGCGGGGATTCGGTGTTGATTCTCCAGGAGGAACCGGCGCGGGTCTTGCACATCGACCTCGCGGCCCGGACTCTTCTCGGCACGCTGACACTGGAGGTGCCGGAGTCCCATCAGTTGCGGCAGGCCTGGCTCGGCGATCGGTCGTCGCGAGGGGAGTCGCTGATCCTGACCGCGGACGGTCATCTGCTGGTGGTCAAGGAGAAGAATCCGGCGGTGATCCTGGAGTTCGGTCCGGTGGGCGACGCGCCCGTCGGGTGGCGTCGCGGCGGGCCGGTCGTGGTGCCGTCGCGGGGAGATGCGACGCTCACCCTGCTGGCGACGTGGCGGCTGGACGCCGGGGCCGTCGAATGCTGCCCGGACATCAGTGATGCGGCCATCGGTCCGGACGGACGTCTGTACGTGTTGTCGGACAAGGGAAGTGCGATCGTACGGATGCCGGATGCGCTCGATCCGCAGGGCGGCGAGGTCGGGGTGGTCGAACAGTGGCAGTTGTCCGGTCACCCGGAGAAGGCCGAAGGGCTGGCGATTCTGGCGGACGGCACGCCCCTGGTCGCGCTGGACACCAAATCCCCGAGGCGCAATCTCCTTCGGTTGCAGCGGCTGCCGATGGACGTTGGGGACGTCACAAAGACGTCATAAACGTTCGCAAACCGGCCGGTGCGCGGCTCCGAACTCCTGGTGTCGGGCCGCCCCCGGGTCCGGCGCTCAGGTCGGCAGAGAAGGACCCTCCCATGAACGTCGTCAGCTACAGCAATCCCGCGTTCGACGCGCTGGCACTGGCCGCGATGGCCATTGTGATCATGAGCCTCACCATTCTCACGATGCGCTCGGTCAGTCAGCGCGACCGGGCGATGACAATCGGCAAGGACAACCGGGACTCCGACGCCCGGCGGGCGGCCTACGAGCGGCGTTGGCGCAGCGACGTCACGCGCGGCGTCTGACCGGGACGAGGCGGGGACCCGTCAGTCCAGGTAGTCGCGCAAGACCTGCGATCGGCTGGGGTGGCGCAGCTTGGACATCGTCTTG
>SYAB01000177.1 GCA_005787665.1 Actinomycetota bacterium | reverse complement strand
GACGTTGCGCAGCAGTACCGGCGGGGTCAGGGTGTCGTAGTAGCCCTGCCCGATCATCGAGACGGCGACCGTGCCCGCGTCGGCCAACTCCCGCAATTCGGCCAGGGCCTGGTGCTCCCCCACCGGTGCGGGCAGGGTGTGCAGTCCGGGGGCGACCCCGTCGGTCGGGTGGTCGAGGATGCCGGCGGGCAGTGCCTTGGCGGCCAGTTCGTCCAGGGAAGCGACGCCGATGACATCGAGCACTGTCGACAGCGCGTCATCGTCGAGACCGATGTGGCGGGCGGCGAATACGGATTGGGACACGGCGGACACTCTCCTGACTCGGGTGTCCTCTCCCTCTGTCGTCGGTGCCTGAGAGATTCAGCGCGACGGCGCCTTTCCCCATGGGCGGGCGACTCGGTGGCCACCACTTTCCAGAGGCATCGCGGCCACGTACGGTCCGGGGGCCTGAGAGGTTGACGGAGAGGTGTTGCTCCTTCGGCGCCCGCGGCTGGCGGCCGCGGAACTCTCCCGTGCGAGGTCGATGCAGGTGTCAGTCTAGACCCCGGCCGAGGTCCGCGCCGCGGACCCTAGCCGATCTTGCGGTCGCGGTTCTTGCGCCGCGAGGCCAACTCGTCCTCGGGCGCGGCGATCGACTCCCCGCCGTCCGCGCGCTCGCCCGGGAAGTCGGCGATCGCGCCGGTGAGCTCTCGCATCGCCCCGCTGACCGCGATCCCGAACACGCCCTGGCCCCCCTGCAGGAGGTCGACCACCTCTTCGGCCGAGGTGCACTCGTAGACCGTGGTGCCGTCGGAGAACAGGGTGATGTTGGCCAGGTCCTGCACGCCGCGCTGCCGCAGGTGATCGACGGCGACCCGGATGTTGTGCAGCGAGATACCGGTGTCGAGCAGACGCTTGACGATCTTGAGGACCAGGATGTCCTTGAACGAATAGAGCCGCTGACTGCCGGAGCCCGCCGCGCCGCGGATGGAGGGCACCACCAGCGACGTGCGCGCCCAGTAGTCCAGCTGGCGGTAGGTGATCCCGGCGATCTGGCAGGCGCTGGGGCCCCGGTAGCCCACCAGTTCGTCGGGCACCGAATCGTCCGGGAACAGACCGCCCTGCACGGGTGCGCTCACCGGCACGACGGCCGGGGCCGGCTCTTCGTAACGGCCGGCGGGGGCAGCGAAATCCAGTTGCTCCTGACGTGGCTCGTCGCCCACGATGTGTCCTCTCGCCGTTCCCAACCAGCCGCCCGCCGACCGCGCCCTGCTCGCAAGTGCTCTGAGCATACGCCTTGCCGACCGGCGATCGTGGCTCTGCCGCAACCCGGGTCGCACCCGAAGTATGGCCGTGCGCGGACGGCCGCCGACGCATCCGATTGGCGTGTCGGCACGCCCATCACCGAGATGAGACGCATCCGTAATCTTGGCCGATCGGCGGTCAGGTCGCCTTGAAATCGTCCGGGGAGATGGTGTCGAGGAATTCCTTGAACTTCTCGACCTCGTCCTCGCGCACCGCGCCGCCGGGTTCCTCGTCGTCGTCATCGGGAATGAGCAGTCCGGCCTCGGCCAGCACCGCCTCCTCGACGTGGATGGGCACTCCCATCCGCAAGGCGATGGCCACCGAGTCCGACGGCCGGGCCGACACCCGGACGTCGTTGTCGAAGATCAGGTCTGCGTAGAAGGTGCCCTCCTGGAGGTCGACGATGCGCACCTCCTTGAGGGAGCGGCCCAGGGCGCCGATCACGTCGCGGAAGAGATCGTGGGTCAACGGCCGGGCCGGCTCGACGCCCTGCTGTTCGAGAATGATTGCGTTGGCCTCGTTGGGTCCGATCCAGATGGGCAGATAACGGTCCCCGCCCTCTTCCCGCAGCATCAGGACGGGCTGGTTGGCGGGCTGCTCGACACGAATCCCGACCACTCGAACCTCGGCCATCCGGGAACCTCCGCCCACTCCTGCACAGTCAAATCCGAAGTCTAGTCCTCAGCGATCCAGAACGTTGCGCACCGCGGACTTGATCAGCGAGGTATGCAGGGTGATCGCCAGGGCGGCGACTTCGCGGGCCAGGTCGTCGGCCCGATCGCGGGCCCCGGTTCGGTCCGACTTGCCCACCGGGCCGGCGATCTGGGCGATCAGGTCGGACTGCCGGTCGGCCGCCGAACGGAACGCCCGCAGGTGGCGTGGCTCGACACCGTAATCGGCGAGCGCGGCCGCGCACTGCGCGATCGCCACCGAGTGCTCGTCGAAGAATCCGCCCGCGCCGGTGGTGATGATCCCGGCCCGGCACAGCGCGGTGATCAATTCGGCGCGCACTCCCGAACGCTCCAGCAGATCCTCCCGGCTCAGCCGGACCCGGGTGGTCGGGGCATCGCGGACCGGCTCATCGTCGCGGACCAGCCGCGGGGCCGGGTAGGGAGCGCCGTCGGGGGGCAGCGCGCCGTCCCGCTGCGCGTCGAGTTGGGCCTTGATGACCTTCAACGGCAGGTACTGGTCGCGCTGCGCCGTCAGGACGAAACGGAGTCGCGCGCAGTCGTAGGCAGTGAACCTCCGATAGCCCGAGGGGCTGCGCTCCGGGTTGACCAGGCCCTCCGCTTCGAGGAACCGGATCTTGGAGATCGTGATATCCGGGAAGTCCGGCCGCAACAGATCCAGGACCGCGCCGATCGACATCCCGGCGGGGGTAGGACTCTCCGGTGCGGTCACTGGCTCCCGGCACCGCCATGTCCTCGGGGGCCGGTCAGGAACACCAGCCGGAACTTGCCGATCTGGACCTCGTCGCCGTTGGCCAGGCTGGCGGAGTCGACCGGCTCGCGATTGACGTAGGTCCCGTTGAGGCTGCCCACGTCGACGACCTGGAAGTCGTTGCCGTCGAGTCGGAACTCGGCATGCCGGCGGCTTACGGTGACGTCGTCGAGGAAGATGTCGGAGTCCGGGTGCCGGCCTGCCGAGGTGGTCGGTTGGTCGAGCAGGAAACGGGAACCCGCATTGGGGCCGCGCTTGACGACCAGCAGGGCGGATCCGACCGGCAGGCCCTCCACCCCGGAGACCGCCGTCTCCCCGACCGGGCCGGCCGGAGCCTCCAGGTCGTTGAGGAAATCGGCGCGGAAGACCGACGTCGTCTCCACGGTGACCTCGTCAGAGGTCTCGTCGGCCCCCAATTGCCGGTCCATGTCCGTCACCCGCTACTCCTTCTCTGGCCCCGTTGCCCGCTGAGGGTGGTCTGCGTTGACCGTACCGCTCGGCTGCGCCCGGTGTGTCCACCACCGCTGGATCGTGTGGTCAGTCCGCCACACCCCGGTAGGCGTCGGAGTCCAACAGAGCGTCAAGGCCCTGCTCAAGGGTATCGGCGTCGGCGCGCAACTCCAACAGCCAACCCTGTCCGTAGGGATCGGAGTTGATCAGTTGCGGGCTGGCATCCAACTCGGAGTTGACACCCACCACCGTCGCCGACACCGGCGCGTACAGGTCCGACACCGATTTGGTGGACTCCACCTCGCCGAACGGCTCTCCGGCGGCGACCTCGGTGCCGACCTCGGGCAGCTGGACGTAGACCACATCGCCGAGAGAGGACTGGGCGAAGTCGGTGATGCCCACCCGGACGGTGTCCTCGGCGGTGCGCCGAACCCACTCGTGTTCGGCGGTGTAGCGCAGGTCGGCGGGAATGTCGCTCACGGTGCTCCTCGTGGGTGTGTTGCCGGGCTCGGCCGGGCCGGTCGCGTGACGGGCTGAGCGTATTGGCGCGGTTTCGGTTGCCGCAAGGCGACCGCCGGGAATTGGCCTCGTCGCGGCCGGGGTGAGCGGATCACTTACGGTGGCAACGGAATCGGGCGCGGCACGGTCACGAGGCGGCACTCTGCGCTTTCGGCAGTTCGCGCACCACGAGGCGGACCTGGATGAGGTAGAGCACCGCGGACCACAGGTACATGCCGGTGCCCCAGATCACGAACGCCCACCCGCACGCGCCCACCGCACGGCTCCAGCCGGAATCCCACTGCCCGAGCAGAACGAGCGGGAATCCCGACATCAGGGCGAACGTCGCGGCCTTTCCGATGTAGGTCACCGGCAATGCCCGGACACCGCGGCTGCGGACCACCGGCAGGGTGGCCGCGAGAACCGCGTCCCGACCGAGCAGGACCAGCACCAGCCACCACGGCACCACCCCGGCCAGCGCGAGTCCGACCGGCACGGCGACCATGTAGATCCGGTCGACCAGCGGGTCGAGCAGTTCTCCCAGCGCCGAGGACTGGTTGGCCACCAGCCGGGCGATCTTGCCGTCCGCCCAGTCCGAGACCCCGCTGAACATCAGGATGCCGACCGCCGGCCCGTACTGCTGCCGGGCGAGCAGCAGGTAGAGGAACACCGGGACCAGCGCCAGTCGGATGACGCTGAGCACATTCGGAATCGTCAGCACCCGGCCCTGCACGGTGCTCAACCTATCGCGGCCCTAGCGGAACACCCCGGGCAGGCTCAGCGCCGACAGCGAGTCGTCCCGCATCGGGTTGTCGTGGACCATGTAGGTCCACGTCGAGGTCGGGCGGGCCAGCTTGGACAGGTCCAGGCCGGGTTCTTCGTCGAGCACGTTGGCGGTGTCGAAGGTCTGTTGGGAGGCCTCGATGGCATCGGCGGCCAAATGCGCGAACCCGTCCACGGCGAGCCGGTGAAACTCGTCGAGCGGGTTCTGCCGGCCCAACGCGCGCAGATGGATGCTCTCCCGGATGTCGGAGAGATAGGCCAGGTGATCGGCCCAGCCGCGGTCGAGGTGGAAGAGCATGATGTTGCGGCAGATCCGCTCCAGGGTCGCCTCGGAGTCCTCGCCGAGTGCCTCGGTCAGCTCCGCGTAGCGGTCCGGGGACAACTCGCGCAGTTCCTCGCGTGCGCTCGCTGTGCTCAGCAGGGTGTTGCGCCGCTCCACGATGATCGAGCGCTGCTGGGCGATCAGCTGGTTGTACCGCCAGGTGTTCGCGTGCACGTCGAGCAGGCGGCCCTCGGCGACCCGCTGGGCGTGGTCGAGCAGGGTGGTGGCCTTCGGGCTGGTGATCCGGCCGGTCTCGTCGCACTCGAGCGGCAGTTTGGCGGGCTCGAGGTGGGCGACGACCACGTCGTCCTCCCAGCTGGAGAAGAACACCGAGGAGCCGGGATCACCCTGCCGGCCGGAGCGTCCCCGCAGCTGGTTGTCCAGCCGTTCGGTGGGGTGACGGCCGGTGCCGATCACGTGCAGACCGCCCAGTTCGGCGACCGCCTTCTTCTCGGCGGAGTCGTCGGCGGCCTCCGAGCCGCCCCGCCGGATGTCGGTGCCGCGGCCGGCCCTCTGGGTCGAGACGGTGACCGCGCCGATCTTGCCGGCCGCGGCGATGACCGCGGCCTCCTCCTCGTCGTTCTTGGCGTTGAGCACCACCGCGGGCACCCCACGCCGCAGCAGGCGGGAGTGCAGATCCTCGGACTCGGCGACGTCCTGGGTGCCCACCAGGATGGGCTGGCCGGTGGCGTGCAGCGCGATGATGTGGTCGACGACGCCCTCGTTCTTGGCGGCCGCGGTGATGTACACCCGGTCGGGTTCGTCGGTGCGGACGTTGGGGGTGTTCGGCGGGATCGGCGAGACGCCGAGAGAGTAGAACTGCCGCAGCTGCTCCCCCGCCGCGAGCGCGGTGCCCGTCATCCCGCACACGGTGGGATAGCGGTTGATCAGGGCCTGCACTGTGATGGTGTCGAGCACCTCCCCGGTCTCGGTGGTCTCGATCCCCTCCTTGACCTCGACGGCCGCCTGCAGTCCGTCCGGCCAGCGCTGCAGCGCGGCGATCCGGCCGCGGGAGGCGTTGATCAGCTGCACGGCGCCGTCGCGAACGATGTAGTGCACATCGCGCTGCAGCAGAACATGCGCGTGCAGGGCCACGTTGACCTCGGTCAGGGTGGTGCCGACGTGGTCCTCGGAGTACAGGTCGATCCCGCCGAGGGCCTTCTCCAGCTTCTGCGCGCCGGTCTCGGTGAGATGGACGTTGCGGCTGTCGGCGTCGGTGGCGTAATCCTGCCCGGGGCTCAGTTCGCCGACCAGTCGGACGATCTCCAGCGTGGGCGTCTCCCGATGGGTGGTGCCGGCCAGCACCAGCGGAACCAGGGCCTCGTCGACCAGAACCGAATCGGCCTCGTCGATCAGGGCGACGTCGGGGTTGGGCGACACCAGGTCGGCGACGTCGGTGACCAACTGATCGCGCAGCACGTCGAAGCCGATCTCGTTGACCGAGGCGTAGGTGACGTCGCACTCGTAGGCGGCCTTGCGCTCGTCGCGGGTGGACTCGGCGGTGATCCAGCCCACCGTCAGGCCCATCGCCGCGATCAACGGACCCATCCACTCGGCGTCGCGGCGCGCCAGGTAGTCGTTGATGGTCACGACGTGGACGTTGCGGCCCGCCAGGGCGTACCCGGCGGCGGCGATCGCGCCGGAGAGGGTCTTGCCCTCACCGGTCGCCATCTCGACGACGTCGCCGGCGAGCATCCGCAGCGCGCCGAGCAACTGGACATCAAAGGGGCGCAGCCCGGTGGCCCGCTCGGCGGCCTCCCGGGCGATGGCGAGGAACTGCGGCATATCGGCCGAGTCGGCGAGGTCCTGCAGTTCCAGCAGTTGGGCGGCCTTCGCCAATTGCTCGTCGTCCAGGCCCCGGGCCTTGTCGTCGAAGGCGGCCGAGGCGTCGACCTCCGCCATCGACTGCTCCTTGACCTTGTCGGTGGTCGCGCCGAGCAGTCGCCAGAACCCGCGGCTCAGGCGGCCCTGGCCGGAAGAGGTGGTCTTGGAAGATTTCGCCACGGCCCCAACGGTACCGGCGGTCTACCGGCCTGTGTGGTCGGGCGGCGATCCGGCCCCGGGGAGCAGTTCGTCAAAGGCGGCGGGCAGCCGAGAGCCGTCCAGAGCGGTTCGCACTTCCTCGACGCGGTGAACGGCACGGCCGCCCGTCTCCGACAGAAGCCGGTCCACGGCGTCGGGGGCAGCCACCGCAATGTCGCGCAAACCGAGTTCGCGCATCTCTGCCAGTGCCGGCCACTGGCCGGTCACAACCGGCAAACCAAGGGCGGCGCCCTCCGTGGCGGGGTTACCCCAGCCCTCCCACGACGAGGTGAGCAGCACGGCATCCGCCGCGGCGTACATGTCGGCCGGGCTGGCTGCGCGGCCCGTCATGAATGTGTATCGGCCCTGGCCCGCCAAAGGATCCCGGCTACCGCCCGTCAGCCAGTACACAACTCGGCCATGCCATCCGGCGGCGACGGCATCAGCGAACCTCGCAGCCACATCGACCGCCTTCCGTGGATAGGGGCTGACCGGGTGGAGCAGGACGAGGTCGCGGGCGGAGATCCCCGCGGTACGCCGGAAGCCGGCGCGATCCCCACCTTCGAGACGGTCCATGTCCAGAGTGTTGAAGCGCACCACCGCCTCGATGCCCCGGTATTCGCGCAGCCGATCCCTGAGGTGTCCGCTGATCGCAACGTGGCGGGAGCCTGCCGGGGCGATGGGAAAGCGCTCATCGGGCCGTCGGGTGAGCTCATCCCAGTGCGGATCGTGATGGCGGATCAGCATCCGCATCCCGGCTGCCTCCAGGGCGGCAACCAGACGCAGGACGTTGTCGGTGGCCGTGGGCAGGGTGGCGAGATTATCGAGTACCGCATAGCCACCTGGCCCGCCACCAGCCGCGATAACCGCCGCGATGTCAGGAGCCTTCAGGGGTGGCGCTTCCCCGAGTTGGCCTGCGTCCATTTCAGGACGCCACAGCGAAGGGAGCAGCAGCGGGGTTGATTCCGCTAGGTGCCGCGTGGACAACCGGCCGGCAGCCGCCGTCACCTGGTACCCGAGTGCGCCGAGAGCACCTATCCACTTTTCGGCCTCGATGCTGACGCCGTCGTAGCCGCCGAGCCTATGACTGAGGTACACCAGGCGGCGCCGCGCGGTCACCCCCGTCGGTCCTGAACCATATCCTGAGCCTAAAGCGCCCTGTGTTGAAGCCCGGATCCCGACGCTGCGGTAGCTTTCGCCGGGGACTGCCGCCGCAGTGAGGAGAGCGCGTTGGAGCCGTATAAGCCGTCGATGGACTGGGGCCATGAGCTGGTTCCGTCGCTGCTGTGGATCCTGAAGGCCTGGGCCATCGCGGCGGTGCTGACGGTGATCGTGCTCGTGCTGCTGGCCCGGTTCACGACCTGGGGCCGGCAGTACTGGCGCATCACCGGCGACTACTTCACCGGACGCTCGGCGGTCAAGGTGTGGATCTGGCTGGCGGTGCTGCTGCTGTCGGTGATGGTCTCGGTCCGGATCAACGTGTTGATCAGCTACTTCAGCAACGATCTCTACACCTCGCTGCAGGTCGCCTTCGAGGCCACCAGCGCCAACGAGGAGGTGATGCGCGCGGGCGCCATCCGGGGATTCTGGTTCTCCCTGGTCATCTTCGGCATCCTGGCCACCATCTACATCAGTCAGGTGATGCTCGACATCTACCTGACCCAGCGGTTCATCATCCGCTGGCGTAGCTGGCTCACCGAGCGGTTGACCGGTGACTGGCTGGGCGACCGCGCCTATTACCGCGGACGGTTCACCGACTCCAACACCGACAACCCCGACCAGCGGATCCAGTACGACGTCGACATCTTCACCACCGGCACCGGTGGAACGCCGAACTCGCCCACCGTCGGGACGGGCTCGATGCTGCTGTTCGGCGCGATCTCGTCGGTGTCGACCGTGGTGGCCTTCATCCCGATCCTGTGGAACCTGTCCTACGACGTCACACTCTTCGGTATCACGCTGCCCAAGGCCCTGTTCTGGGTGGCTTTCGTCTACGTGTTCCTCGCCACCGTGGTGGCGTTCTGGATCGGCCGGCCGCTGATCCGCTTCAGTTTCCGCAACGAGCTGACCAACGCCGTGTTCCGCTACTCGCTGGTGCGGCTTCGTGATGCCGCCGAGGCCGTGGGCTTCTACCGGGGTGAGGCCACCGAGCGCGGGCTGCTGCGCACCAAGTTCGACGACATCATCACCAACTACCGTGGCTATGTCCGCCGGACTCTGGGGTTCACCGGCTGGAACCTGGCGATGAGCCAGATCATCACCCCGCTGCCCCTGATCGTGCAGGCGCCGAACCTGTTCAGCGGCAAGATGGACTTCGGCGACGTGACCCAGTCGTCGAGCGCTTTCTCCAACATCAGCGACTCGCTGTCATTCTTCCGCAACGCCTACGACCAGTTCGCGGCCTACCGCGCGTCGATCATCCGCCTCTACGGACTGGTCGAAGCCAACCATCTGGCCCGCGAGATGCCGAGCCTGGCGACCGAGCCGAGCACCGACGGATCGGTGGAACTTCGGCGGGTCGAGGTCCGCGCGCCGGACGGCGGCCAACTCGTGGACCCACTGGACCTGCGACTGGAGCCGGGCGAGACCATGGTGGTAACCGGCCGCTCGGGAAGTGGCAAGACGACGCTGTTGCGCAGCCTGGCGCAGATGTGGCCGTACACCACCGGGACGGTGCGCCGCCCCGTGGACGGCCACCAGACGATGTTCCTCTCGCAGATGCCCTACGTGCCCCTCGGGGACCTTCGCACGGTGCTGTCCTACCCGGCGAAATCCGGCGAGATCGCCGACGAGGACCTGGTGCGGACGCTGTCGGAGGTGGCGCTGCCGCACCTGGTCAACCGGCTGAACGAGGAGGAGGACTGGGCCAAGGTGCTCTGCCCGGGCGAGCAGCAGCGGATCGCCTTCGCCCGGATCCTGCTGACCAAACCCAAGGTGGTGTTCCTCGACGAGGCCACCTCCGCGCTCGACGAGGGTCTGGAATTCCTGGTCTACGACCTGATCCGCACACGGCTGCCCGACACCATCCTGGTCAGCGTCAGCCACCGCCCGACCGTGGATCAGTTCCACGACCGGCATCTGGAACTGCTCGGGGAGGGCGCCTGGCGCCTCGGCCGGGTCGAGGGCAGCGAACCGGCACCGGTCTGACGGAAATGCTGGAATGCTGATCGCGAGCCCCCCGGTCCGCAAGAGGTGAACGCGCGTGGAGACCTACCAGCCCTCCCTGGACTGGGCGAACGAGATTCCGCAGTCGCTGCTGTGGACCGGCAAGGCATGGCTGGTCACCGCCGCGGTGACGCTCGTCGTGCTGGTGGCGTTGGCCCGCTCCACAACCTGGGGGCGGCAGTTCTGGCGGGTCACCGGCGCCTACTTCCGTGGCCGGGAGAGCCTGCCGGTATGGGGCTGGCTGGGCGTCCTGCTGTTCCTGACTCTCATCACGGTTCGGCTCAACGTCCTGCTGAGTTATCAGAGCAACGACCTGTATTCGTCCTTGCAGGTCGCCTTCGAGGGTGCCGGGGCCGGTAACCAGGCGGTCCGCGACTCCGGGGTGCGCGGCTTCTGGTCGGCGATCGTCACCTTCGTGATCATCGCCACCGTCTACGTCGCCCGGCAGATGATCGACATCTACCTGACTCAGCGTTTCATCATCCGCTGGCGGGTGTGGCTGACCGACCGGCTCACCGGCGACTGGCTCGACGGGGAGTCCTTCTACCGTGGCCGGTTCCTGGACGCGCCCATCGACAACCCCGACCAACGCATCCAGTTGGATATCGACAGCTTTACCGGCGCTACTGGAACCGGTCCCAACACGCCTACCGTCGGGACGACCACCACCCTGCTGTTCGGCGCGATCAACGCGATGGTCTCGGTGGTGGCCTTCACGCCGATCCTGTGGAATCTGTCCGGGCCGTTGACCTTCTTCGGGTTCACCCTCAACCACGCACTGTTCTGGATCGCGCTGGCCTACGTCTTCGCCACCACGGTGGTCGCCTTCTGGATCGGTCGTCCCTTGATCCGGTTCAACTTCCGCAACGAATTGACCAACGCCGCCTTCCGCTATGCCCTGGTGCGGATGCGCGACGCGGCCGAGTCGATCAGCTTCTATCGCGGCGGAGACGCCGAGCAGTCGATTCTGCGAGCCCGGTTCTCCGCGATCATCTCCAACTACCGCGGCTACGTGGTGCGCACGCTGATGCTGCTCGGCTGGAACCAGTCGATCAACCAGATCATCAACCCGCTACCCCTCGCCGTGCAGGCCCAACGGCTGTTCAACGGTCAGATCACCTTCGGCGGCGTCACCCAGTCGGCCACCGCCTTCTTCAACGTCCACGACTCGCTGTCGTTCTTCCGCTCGGTCTACGACTACTTCGCCGCCTACCGGGCCACCATCATCCGGCTCGACGGGCTGGTCGACGCCAACGAACAGGCCCGTGCGCTGCCGAGGCTCGCCGCCGGACCGAGTGCCGACGGTTCAATCGAGTTGCGCGACTTGGAGGTTCGCAACCCCGCCGGCAAGACTCTTGTCGCCGGGCTGGACCTGCGACTGGAGCCCGGGGATTCCCTGGTGATCACCGGGCCCTCCGGGTGCGGTCGCACCACGTTGCTGCGCAGCATCGCACGGCTGTGGCCCTACAGCACCGGAACGATGCTGCGGCCGGACGGCGACCACGACGCCATGTTCCTCTCCCAGGTGCCCTACCTGCCGCTGGGCGATCTGCGGGCGGTGTTGTCCTATCCGATGCGGGAATGCACCATCCCCGACGGGGAACTCGTCGCGGCGCTCGACGATGTCGCGCTGGGCCATCTTTCCGGCAGGCTCAATGAGGTGCAGGACTGGACCAAGCAGCTCTCTCCCGGTGAACAGCAGCGGATGGCCTTCGCCCGGGTCCTCCTGCAAAAGCCCCGGGTGATCTTCCTCGACGAGTCCACCTCGGCGATCGACGAAGGCCAGGAATACGCCGTCTACCGGCTGCTGCGGACCCGGCTGCCGGATGCCATCATCGTCTCGGTCACGCACCGCGGGACCGTCGAGCAGCACCACGAGCATCACCTGCGATTGCTCGGGGACGGCGGCTGGGAGTTGGCCCCCCGGTCCGCGCCGGTCGGGCTCTAACCCGCTGCCGAACCCGCCGTGGCGGCGGCGTGCGCGCCCGCGCGGCGGCCGAAGAACGATCCCGCGCCCAGCTGCGTCCCGCTGGAGTACCCCTTACCGTCCTGGGCCAGGGTGGACGCACACGCCCCGGCCGCGTAGAGGCCCGCGATCACCGAGCCGTCCTCGCGCAGAACGTGTCCGTCGACACTGGTCGCCAGTCCTCCGACGGTGAAGCCGGAGTACAGCGCCGTACCCAGCGAGAGGTCGAAGGCGGCCCACGGCCCGTGGTCCTGCGGGGCGAGGAATTCCGGCTGCTTGTGGAAGTCCGGGTCCTGCGCGTCGGCCGCATGGGCGTTGTAGCGCTCCAGCGTCGCGACGAGGTTGCCCGCCGGGATGCCGAGGGCGGCCTCCATCTCCTCGACCGTCTCCCAGCCGTCGATGAACTTGATGAGGGGGAACTCCGGGCGTTGCAGGTGAGCCTCGTCGACGATCAGGAAGGCCGCGCTGTCGGGCTGGTCCATCACGAAGCCCGACGTCCGGGAATGGTAGGAGTCCTCGGCGACGAACCGGCGGCCCAACTTGTTGACGATCACGCCGGTCAGCAGGATCGACGGCGGGTAGGCCGGTGCGGTGATGAAGGCCTGATCCATGTGTTTGGTGGCGCCGCCCGCCGACACCCCCATCCGGATGCCCAGGCCGTCGTCGTAGGTGTTGCCCAGGACGAACGGCTTCTCGGCCAGCTTCGGGGTGTATGCGGCGACCATGTCCTTGTTCATCACGAAGCCACCCGCGGCGATCACCACCGACGCGCACCGGATCGCGCCTGTCTCGCCGAAATGGCGCCACCCCACCCCGGCCACCGCGCCGTCCCGCAGAATCAGCTGCGTCGCGCCGGTCTCGTAACGGATCTGGACGCCGATTTCGGCGGCGCGCTTGAGCAGCAGGTCGATGACCATGGCCGCGCCCTGGGTGTCCCCCGGCACCGGCACCTTGTGCCCGCGCGGGGCCGGGACCGCCAGATCCTTGTAGGGCCAGACCTTTTCGTTGCCGGTGTACATCAGCCCCTCGGTGCCGGGCTGGATGACCGCCTTCTCCGGGTAGTAGCTGCGCTCGAAATGCACCCCGAGGTCCTCGAGCCAGTCGAAATGTTCGACGCTGCCTTCGCAGTAGGCGCGGATCTTGTCGTGTTCGGGATCCCGGGACATCGCGACGAGGTATTTGTACATCTCCTCGGCGCTGTCGGGATGACCGGTCGCCTGCTGGACCGCGGTCCCCCCACCCAGGTAGAAGTGGCCGCCGGCCATCGCGGTCGTTCCGCCGGCTGCCGCGGCCCGCTCGAGGACCACCACCCGGGCGCCGGCGGCCGCCGCGGTGACCGCCGCGCACCCGCCGCCGATCCCGAAGCCGACGACCACGACGTCGGCGTCGTCGGACCAGGAGTCCACCTGCTCGGCGTCAAGGGTTGCGGGGAGATCCAATCCGGCCATCGGGATCGAGGATATCGCCGGGCCGCCCCGCTGGCGAGAACGTGTTCTAGTTCGCCGCCGGGTCGGCGTTTCCGGCCACGTTGACGATGGTCCCCGCGGCGGTGTCCTCGCGCCGTTGCTGGCCGGTGGCCTGCCAGGACACCGCGGCCGGCAGATTGCCCCAGGTGCTGTTGAACAGTCCGACGATCACCGCGGTGCCGTTGTCGGCCAGGGTGTAGACCGGGCCGCCGGAGTCGCCCCGCTGGCTGACGACGCCGTTGGTCATGGTGAACCAGCCGTTGTTGATCCGTTCCACCGTTCCGCAACTCTCGCCGGTGACCACGCCGAAGTGGCAGATCGGCTGTCCCGGCGCCAACCCCGCGGCGGGGTTGATCACCAGCGGCCGGCCACCGGGCAGGATGGTGCTGATCGCGACGTCGTCGGCCAGTTTGATGGTCTCGTAATCGGAGATGACCTGGTCGGTTCGCACTACCGTGCCGTTCGGGGTGTTGTCCCGGGAGGTGGCCACCACGCCGACGAAGCGGCCGTTGCGGTCGGTGACTGTGCCGCTGCCGCGGCAGTGGCCGGCGGAGAACGCGATGCGGGCGACCGGATCGACGAATCCGACCGTGCATACCGTAGTGCCCTGGCGGATCTCCATACCGGGGAACACCTGCACGCCGGAGTCGGCGGCAGCGGCCGGAGCCAGCGCGCTGAACGCGGCTCCGGCCGCCAGAGCCAGAAGCGTGGATCGCGGGAAGTGCGGCACCATACACCCCGATCGGTCGGCGACCCGGTATTGGATCGCAGTAGCGTGTCGAGGTGTGTATCGGCCCCGAGAGCCAATCGTTACCGACTCTTGATGTTACGTCCCCGCCGACCGGCGGTCCACCGTTAAACCCCAGCTCAGGGGTGTCAGGTCACGGGATGGTGATGACCTGCCCGATCTCGATGTGGTCGGCGTTGGGAATGTTGTTGGCGTCGGCCAATTCCTGGTAGCGGTTGCCGTCGCCGAGGTACTGCTTGGCGATGTTGAACAGCGTGTCGCCGGCCACCACGGTGTGCGTCCGCACCTCGTTGGCCACCGGGGCGACCTCGATGATCTCGACCTTCTCCTCCTCCGGCGGCGGGGCGTCGGTCTCGGTGCGTGAATTCCAGGCCGCCCCGTCGGCGGCGTACAGCACCACGTTGCGATCGTCCTGGACGACCAGTTTGACGTCCTTCTTGCCCTTGGTATCGGTGTGCCACAGCGGCTTGTCACCGGCGTACAGCACGAAGTTGCCGTCGCTCTGCACTTCGGCCCGGTCCACGCCCTGACCGTTGGTGCCGGTGGCCCACACGGCCTCGCCGCGCACCGCCAGGACGAGATTGCCGTCCTCTTGCAGTGTCAAGGTGTAGGCCCCGTTGTTGGATGTGAGCCCATCGCCCTTACCGAGCTTCTGTCCTGCGGTGAGTGTGTCTCCCACGACTGTTCTAACCTCCTCTAGGCCGCCCTCCTGGTCGGGCGGGCGTGGCCGAGCCTACTGGAAAATCGGGGGTGTCCGCGGCCGGGTGGCAAACTCCGGCGGGAGGTCACGAGTCGAAGCCGAGCCCCAGCCGATCGAGGCTGCGCAGCAGCAGATTGCGACGGCCCGCATGGTGGTCGGCGCGGTCCAGCGACCAGCGGGTGCTCTGGATGCCGATGCTGGCCAACGGCTCCGGAGGGAAGGGCAACGGCTTGCGGCGGACCATCTCCAGTTCGGTCCGTTCGGTGGGATGTCCCTCGAGCAGGTCGAGGCAGACATCCGCGGCGAAGCGCGCCGCCCCGACGCCCAGGCCGGTGAACCCGTTGACGTAGGCGATCCGGCCCCGCCCGGCCAGCCCCCAGTGCGCACAGAATCGGGTGTTGGTGTCGATCGGGCCGGACCAGCGGTGACTGAACCGGACGTCGGCCAACTGGGGGAAGGTGATGAAGAAGTGGCCGGCGATCTTGCGGAAGGACTGCGGGCGGTCCTCGTGGCGGGGATCGACGCGCCGCCCGTAGTAGTACATCGCGTCATATCCGCCCCACAGGATCCGGTTGTCGGCCGAGAGCCGGTAGTAGTGGAACTGGTTTCCGGAGTCGCCGACGCCTTGACGGGACGTCCAGCCGATGTCGGCCACCTGGGCATCTGTCAGCGGTTCGGTCGCCAGCACGTAGTCGTAGACCGGAACGGTGAACAGCCGGTTGCGGCGCAGCAGGCTGGGGAACACGTTGGTGGCCAGCACCACCTGTCCCGCGGTGATCGGCCCGGACCCGGTCATCACCCGGACGTGCGCGCCGTCGCGCTCGATCGACTCCGCGGCGGTGCGCTCGTAGACCGAAACGCCGCGCTCGGTGCAGGCCCGGGCGAGTTCGAACGCCAGCTTCCCCGGGTGCACGATCGCGCAGGTGTCGGGGGCGAACAGCCCGGCCCGGTAGGTCGGCGAGTTGACCTCCGCCCGCACCGCGGCCTCGTCGAGAAAGCGTCCCTCCCCCTCGCCCGCCGCGTCACGCAGCCAGGCCACCTGGTGTGACTCGGTGGCCACGTTGAGCATGCCGGTGCGCTCCCAGTCGACCTTGAGGCCGTAGTTCTCGATATCGGCCTGCATACCGTCGAGGTTGGCCAGACCGAGCCGCTGGAGTTGGTCGAACTCGTCGGGCCAGCGGGCCTTTCCGTTCGCCGCGCCGTGAGTCAGGCTGGCGTCGACGAAGCCGCCGTTGCGGCCGGAGGCGGCCCAACCGATCCGCTCGCCCTCGATCAGCACGATGTCGGCCCCGGGGTTGCGCTCGGCGGCATGCAGCGCCGTCCACAGCCCGGTGTATCCGCCGCCGACGACCAGCAGGTCGCAGGACAGCCCCCCCGGCGCGGGCGGGTAGTCCGGAACACCGCCCACCACGGCGGGATCGAGCCACATCGACCCGAAAGCCGCCGGTGCCAGCGCGGAGGTGACGAGCCGCTGGTCGACGGGCCGGTCGAAGACGGTCTGCATGATTCCCCATGGTGCCACCGCCGGCGCTACTTGGCGAAGCGGGTCAGCACCGGTCCGATGATCGCGAGGATGAACACATAGGGCGTGGCGACGGCGCTCAGCGTTCCCACGCTTGCTCCGGCGAGACCAATGATGACCAGCGAGAACTCCCCGCGTGCGATGAGCGCGGTGCCGGCCCGGCGCTGGCCGCGTTGGGCGGCGCCCTCCCGGCGGGCCGCGTAGGCGCCGGTGATGATCTTGGTCACGGCGGTCACCGCGGCCAGCGCCAGGGCGAACGGGAGCATGGGCAGCAGGTCCGCAGGGTCGACCATCAGGCCGATCGACACGAAGAACACCGCCGCGAACAGGTCCCGCAGCGGTGTCAACACGGTGCGGGCCCGGTCGGCGGTGGGTCCGGTGAGGGTCAGCCCCACCAGGAAGGCGCCGACCGCCGCCGAGGCGTGCAATTGCTCGGCGACGGCGGCGACGATCAACGTCAGACCCAGAACCCGCAGTAGCAGCTGCTCGTCCTCACGGTGCCCGAGCACCCGGCCCACGTGGTGGCCCCAGCGCAGCGAGACCAGGAACGCCAGCCCGAGCGCGCCGAGCGCCACCGCCGTCCACACCACCGCTTCCAGCACGGTCCCGCCGGAGGCCAGCACCGTCAGAACCGGCAGGTAGGCGGCCATCGCGAAATCCTCGAGCACCAGCACCGACAGCACCGCCGGGGTCTCCCGGTTGCCGAGTCGGTCCAGGTCGCCGAGCAACCGCGCGATCACCCCCGACGACGAGATATAGGTGATCCCGGCCAGCGCCAGGATGCCGACGGCGTCCAGGCCGAGCAGCCAGCCGGCCAGGGCGCCGGGCACGGAATTGAGCACCAGGTCCACCCCGGCCGACGGCAGGTGCCGGCGCAGGGATTCGGAGAACTCGGCGGTGGAGAACTCCAGCCCCAGGGTGAGCAGGAGCAGCACCACCCCGATCGAAGCGCCGGCCTCCACGAAATCGGCCGCGGCGGGGATGGGGGCGATGCCGCCGGTACCCAGGAAGAGCCCGGTGAGCAGATACAGCGGGATGGGCGAGAGTCCGAAACGTCGTGCCGCCGAACCTAATACGGTGAGGACGAGGAGGATGGCACCGAGCTCGAAGAGCAGCGGTGCCGAGATTGCCACCGATTCAGCCCTGGTCTACCAGCTGTCGGACCGCGGCGATACCGTCCGCGGTCCCGATCACGACGAGGACGTCGTGGGGGTGCAACTGCACATCCGGCCCCGGCGAGGCGAGCACCTGCTCGTCACGCACGATCGCGACGATGGATGCGCCGGTCCGGGTGCGTGCCTTGGTGTCGCCCAGTGGTCGTCCGGCGTAGGGCGAGCCGGTGCCGATCTCGACCTGCCCGGCGTCCAGGCCGGGAATCTCCTTGGTCAGGTCGGCGTAGCTCTCCACGATCCGCGGGGCGCCGAGGATCTGCGCCATCGCCTCGGCCTCGCGCTCCCGGAGCCGGAACAGGCGTTGTGCCCGGTCCGGGTCGGCCGGCGTGGTGCACAGGAAGACCTCGAAATCGCCGCTGCGGTTGGCGACGACACTGATCCGGTCACCATCGGCGTTGACGAATTCGTAGCGCAGCCCCACACCGGGCAGCAGCGTTTCCCTGACGTCCACCGTCGCTATCCTCTCGAACCCGCCGCGTAGGCGGCCTGCGTGCGCGCCGGTTCCCAGCCCGGCGGGCCGAAGACGTAGCCCAATTTGTCCCGCCAGCGCCGGGCGGCCCGGACGTCGCGGGCGATCGCCACGTACTCGTGGGTCTCCAGCTTCCAGATGTTGAACGTGTTCACCGGCTTGGTCAGGCCGTAATGCGGCCGGAACGTCTCGGGCGCGAAGGTCCCGAAGATCCGGTCCCAGATGATCAGGATGCCGCCGTAGTTGCGGTCCAGGTACTCGGGGTCGGTGCCGTGGTGCACCCGGTGGTGCGAGGGGGTGTTGAAGACGAACTCGACAGGCCGCCAGAGGGTTCCTATCCGCTCGGTGTGAATCCAGAACTGATACACCAGGCTGATCGAGAAACTGGTGAACACCATCCACGGTGGGACACCCAACAGCGGCAGCGGCGTCCACATGACCAACTCGCCGCTGTTGTTCCACTTCTGCCGCAGCGCGGTGGCGAAGTTGAAGTAGCGGCTGGAGTGGTGCGCCTGGTGGGTGGCCCAGATCAGCCGTACCCGGTGGGCGATCCGGTGATAGGCGTAGAACAGCACGTCGACCCCGACCAGCGCGATCACCCAGGTGTACCAACGGTTCGCCGGCAACTGCCAGGGAGCGACGTAGGCGAACAGCGCGGCGTAGCCCAGCAGGCCCACGAACTTCCAGGCGCCCATGGTGGCCACCGACACCAGGCCCATCGAAATCGAGGCCCAGGCGTCGCGGCTCCGATAGGAGCCGCGGGCCGGACGTGCGGCTGCGGTCTCGTCGCCGGCCTCGAGGGTGCGTGCCGCGGTCCACTCGATGGCGAGCAGCAGGATGAAGAACGGAACGGCGAAGAGCACCGGGTCGCGCATCGGTGCGGGCAGCACCGACAACATCTCGCCGAGTCGCTCCACAGCCTCACCTCCCGCGGGAAGTCTAGTCCGGCGATATCGTCGTCAACCATGCGGAGATGGGCGCTGTTGATCGGGGCGATCGTCACCGAGGTCGCCGGCACCCTGTCGCTGCGGGCCTTCCAGGATCATCGAGGTTGGCTGGTCCTGGTCATCGCGGGGTATGTGACGTCGTTCGTCCTGCTGACCGGGGTGCTGCGGGCGGGTATGCCGGTCGGGGTCGCCTACGGAATCTGGGGGGCGCTGGGCACCGCGATCACCGCGAGCCTGGCGCCGGTGCTCTTCGGCGATCCGTTCACGGTGGCGATCGTGGTCGGGATCGGTCTGATCATCGCCGGGGTGCTGATGGTGGAGTTGGGCTCGCATCCGGCCCCCGAAGCATGATGTGGCTGGCCCTGGCCGGGGGCATCCTGCTCGAGGTCTTCTCCACATTGGGTCTGCGGGCCTCCGATGGTTTCCGCAAGCGGGCCTGGATCCTGCCTGTGGTCGTGGGTTACGTCGCCTCCTTCGCCCTGGTGTCGACAGCCCTGTCCTTGGGCATGCCGGTCGGGATCGCCTACGGGGTGTGGTCGGCCTGTGGGGTGGCTCTGGTGGCGCTGATGGGCAAGGTCCTTTTCGGGGAGCCGCTGACCCCGGTGATGATCGGCGGTATCGCGCTGATCATCGTTGGCGTGCTGACCATCGAGCTGTCCGGTTCGGCCGGCTGATCTCCCGCGCGCGGCAGGGCCACGGAGCAAGATGGCCCCCATGGCTGAACCCGCGCTGACCGCCTTGGCCGACCGCTTCGGTGTGGCCTGTGCCTATCACGACTGGGTGGGGAACTTCGTGACCGTCGACCCCTCGACGGTGGTCGGGGTGCTGGCCGCCCTCGGCGTGCGGGCCGACACCGAGGAGGCCTGCGAGGCAGCGATTCTGGAGGTGGATCGGCAGCGCTGGCGGCGGGCGCTGCCGCCGACGATCGTGACCCGGGCCGGCACCGAGACCTCGTTCTGGGTGCACGTCGACCACGGCGCTCCCGCAGATGTCTGGGTGCGGAGGGAGGACGGCACCGCCCACCGCGGGATCCGCCAGGTGGACAACTTCACCCCCCCGTTCGAGGTTGACGGCCGGCTGGTGGGCGAGGCCACGTTCGTGCTGCCCGCAGATCTGCCGCTGGGCTACCACCGGCTGCACCTGCGCTCCGGCGATCAGGAGTTCGACACCCCGCTGATCGTCACACCCGCCTGGCTGGGCGTGCCGGAGCGGATGGGTAACCGCCGGGCCTGGGGTCTGGCCACCCAGCTCTACAGCGTTCGGTCGAAGGGCTCGTGGGGTATCGGCGATCTGGTGGACCTCGCGGATCTGGCGGTGTGGGCCGGCTCGGTGCACGGGGCCGGATACGTGCTGATCAACCCGCTGCATGCGGCAGCGCCGACCGCACCGATGGAGCCCTCTCCCTACCTTCCGACCTCGCGTCGTTTCGTCAGCCCGCTCTACCTGCGCGTTGAGGCGATCCCCGAGTTCGCCGCCGTGCCCCGGCGCGGAAAGGTGGACAAGCTGCGGTCCGCGTGCGCGCAACAGACGGCCACCTCCGACATCATCGACCGGGACGCCACCTGGGCCGCCAAACGTCGCGCCCTCGACATCGTCTACCGGGTGCCTCGATCGGCGGGCCGGGAGTTGGCCTTCGAGGCCTACAAACACCGGGAGGGCGCCGCTCTCGACGACTTCGCCACCTGGTGCGCGCTGGCCGAGGAGTACGGCGGGGACTGGCGGACCTGGCCGGTGGCGATGCAGCACCCGGGCAACCCGGAGGTCACCGCGTTCGCCGAGCGACACCGCGACGCGGTGGACTTCCATCGCTGGCTGCAGTGGCAGCTCGACGATCAGTTGGCGGCCGCGCAGTCGCAGGCGCTGCGCACCGGCATGCCGCTGGGAATCATGCACGATCTCGCGGTCGGCGTTCATCCCAGCGGCGCCGATGCCTGGTCGCTGCAGAACGTGCTGGCACTCGGGGTCACCGCGGGCGCCCCGCCGGACGAGTTCAACCAACTCGGCCAGGACTGGTCACAGCCGCCGTGGCGGCCGGATCAGCTCGAAGAGTCTGGGTACCAACCGTTTCGGGCGCTCATCGCCGCGGTGTTGCGACATGCCGGCGGGGTCCGGATCGACCACATCATCGGGCTGTTCCGGCTGTGGTGGATCCCCGCCGGGGCCCCGCCGACACAGGGCACGTACGTGCGTTACAACCACGACGCGATGATCGGCATCGTCGCGCTGGAAGCCCACCGGGCGGGAGCGGTGGTGGTCGGTGAGGATCTCGGCACCGTCGAGCCGTGGGTACGGGACTACCTGCGCGAGCGGGGCCTGCTCGGCACGTCGATCCTGTGGTTCGAGATCGACGGGGGCGACCGCGGTCCCCTACAGGCCCAGCACTGGCGCGAGCTGTGCCTGTCCTCGGTGACCACCCACGACCTGCCCCCGACGCCGGGGTACCTCGCCGGTGAGCACGTACGACTGCGGCACGAACTGGGGTTGCTGACCCGTCCGCTCGATGAGGAGATGGCCGACGATCGGGCCCAGCGGGCGGCCTGGAT
>SYAB01000176.1 GCA_005787665.1 Actinomycetota bacterium | reverse complement strand
CGTGACCGCCGAGTTCGGCTGCGGCCGTGGCACATTCCAGCACCGCGGAGAACTGCGGCCGCCCGACGCCGGTCATCATCCGGGTGGTGCACATCGCGCCGGGTCCGACGCCGACCTTCACGATGGAGGCCCCGGCGGCGATCAGGTCACGGGCACCCCCGGCGGAGACCACGTTGCCGGCGGCCACGGGGATCCCCAGGTCCAGGGCGGCCACCGCCTTGACGGCGTCGATCATCTTGGCCTGATGGCCATGCGCGGTGTCGACGACCAGAACGTCGACCCCCGCCTCGGCCAGTGCGGCCGCCTTGGCGGCGATCTCGCCGTTGATGCCGACGGCGGCGGCGATCCGCAACCGGCCGGCGGCGTCGACCGCGGGGGAGTAGATGCCCGCGCGGATCGCGCCGGTCCGGGTGAGCACGCCTCCCAGCGATCCGTCCGGCGCGGTCAGTACCGCGACGTCGACCGGGGCATGGTCGAGTAGTTCGAACACCCGCCGCGGGTCGGTATGCATCGGGGCGGTGACGAAATCGGTGACGGCCACGTCCCGCACCCGGGCGAACCGGTCGACGCCGACGGTGGCGGCCTCGGTGACCAACCCGATGGGCCGGTTCTCCTCGATCACCACCGCGGCGCCGTGAGCGCGCTTGTGGATCAGCGCGACCGCGTCGGACACCGAGTCCCCCGCGTCGAGGGTGACCGGGGTGTCGGCGACCAGATCGCGGCTCTTGACGAAATCGACGGTCTGCCGAACGGCCTCGATGGGACGGTCTTGGGGCAGCACCACGAGGCCGCCGCGGCGGGCGACCGTCTCGGCCATCCGCCGACCGGCGACCGCGGTCATGTTGGCCACCACCACCGGGATGGTGGTGCCGGATCCGTCCGAGGTGGACAGGTCGACATCGAAGCGGGAAGCGATGCCCGAGGAGTTCGGGACGATGAAGACGTCGTCGTAGGTCAGGTCGTGGGCGGGGCGATGCCCGTCGAGGAAGCGCACCCGCACAGCCTAGGAGGGACACTCCGATGTCCGCGGGGGTGCCACCCCGTCCAACAGGTAAGCGTCGACGACTCGTTTCACGCAGTCGTTGTAGGTGGGGTAGACGGAGTGCACGTCGGTGTCGGCGACGACCAGACGCGCCGAGGCCAACTGGTCGGCGAGCGCTCTCGACCATTCGATGGGCGTGGCTCCGTCCTCGAGGGCTCCGACGATCACGATCGGCGGGGCGCCCTCGCCGCGCACCCGCGCCGGTCCGGTCGGGTCGTGGGCGGCGAAGTCGGCGCACCGCAATCCGCCCCATGCGTTGGCCGACCCGAAGATGGGGGTGTCGGCGTCCCACTGCCCGGCCAGTCGCGCGCTGACCTCCAGATCGGGCGTGGGACTCGAGTCGTAACAATTGATCGCATAGAGGGCGTTGTAGAAATTGGAGGGCCCGGAGTCGGGGTCGACCCGTAGACCGCCCTGTGCGATCAGTCCGCTGCCGTCACCGGCGAAGCCGGACCGCAAACCGGCCAGCAGTTCGGGGAACGATTCCGGCGGGATGTACATCGCGCCACTCAACGCCGCCATCGCGTCGGCCCGTGTCGCCAGTTGGGAGTCGGTGCTGGTGATCGGCAGGGACAGCAGGTAGTCCTTGAGCGCGGCGGTGGCGGCACGATGGTCACCGGGCAGCGGACAATCGCCGGATCCGGAGCAGAAGTCCACAAACCGCATCAACTGCGCTTCCAACGCCTGCGACTGGGCCCGGTTGTAGTCGGTGATCGACAGCGACGGGTCGATCGCGCTGTCGAGGACCATCCGTCCAACGTTCTGCGGGAAGGCGTCGAGGTAGAGCGCGCCCAACTTGGTGCCGTGCGACCAGCCCAGATAGTTCAACCGCGGCTCCCCGAGCGCCTGCCGGATGGACTCCATGTCGCGGGCGGAGTCGCGGGTTCCTATGTGCGGGAGAAGTTCGGCATGTCGGGTGGCGCATCCGTCGGCGAAAGCCCTCGCCTGCTCGGCCCACGCTGCCACCTCGGGGGCATCCACCGAGGTCGACCATTGGGCGCCGGCCAGGGCCCTGGCGTAGTCGCCCATCTGCTCGGGTGTGCGGCACCAGAGCGGGCTGCTGCGTGCCACGCCGCGCCGGTCCCAGCCCACGACGTCGTAGCGAGCCTCGACGGCGGCACTGAGTTGGGAGGGCAGGGTGAGGATTTCGTCCACTCCGGAGATTCCCGGACCGCCGGGGTCGACGAGGATGGTGCCCAGCCGGCTGCCGGGACCGCGGGCCGGGATACGAGCCAACGCCAGCGAGATCGTGGCTCCGTCGGGCTCGGCATAGTCCAATGGCACCTCGAGCTCGGAGCATTCCCGGACCTGCCCGGGGATTTCGCCGCAGGGTTCCCACCTCGGCGACTCAGAGGCGGGGTCCGACATCGTCGCCCTCGGGACGGCTTCCGGCGGTGCCGAGCACGCCACCGCCAACAAGCAGGCGGCGGCAGTCGGCACTGCGCGCAACCGGTAGGTCACGTCCCTCAGATCTCGACCTCGGTGCGGTCGCCGCTCCACAGCGTGTGGAAGCGTGCGGCCGGGTCGGCGTCGACGCGGCCGTAGGTGTGCGCGCCGAAGAAGTCGCGCTGCCCCTGGATCAGCGCCGCGGGCAGACGTTCGGTGCGCAGACCGTCGTAGTAGGACAGCGCCGAGGAGAACCCCGGGATCGGGATGCCCAGTTCGGTGGCGGTGACCACCACCCGCCGCCAGCCGTCCACGCTGGCCTCCACCGCGCTGCGGAAGTACGGGTCGGCGATCAGGGTCGGCAACGTCGGGTCGGCGTCGTAGGCA
The DNA here is from genome assembly GCA_005787665.1 of Actinomycetota bacterium. The sequence goes on along the minus strand of SYAB01000176.1, from coordinate 2,401 downwards.
TCTTTGATGCGGTTGAGGAACTTGGCCCGGATGATGCAGCCGCCACGCCAGATGGTGGCCAGCACCCCCGGCGTGATGTCCCAGTCGTACTCGTCGGAGCCGGCCTGGATCTGGTTGAAGCCCTGCGCGTAGGCGATGATCTTCGAGGCGTAGAGCGCCTGACGCACGTCCTCGGTGAATTGGCGTGCATCCGTGGGCCGTTCGCCGAGCCGACCGGAGGCCAACCCGGTGGCCGCCCGGCGTTGCGGAACCGAGCCCGACAGGGCCCGGGCGAACACCGCCTCGGCGATGCCGGTGACGGGAACCCCGAGATCCAGCGCCGACTTGACCGTCCAGCGGCCGGTGCCCTTCTGCTCGGCCTCGTCGACGATCACATCGACCAGCGGTCGGCCGGTCTTGGCGTCGACCTGGCGCAGCACCTCGGCGGTGATCTCGACCAGAAAGCTGTCGAGGTCCCCGGAGTTCCATTCGGTGAACACCTCGGCGATCTCCGGCGCACCCAGCCCCAGCCCGTCGCGCAGTAGCTGATAGGCCTCTCCGATGAGTTGCATATCGGAGTACTCGATGCAGTTGTGCACCATTTTGACGAAATGTCCGGCCCCATCCGGGCCGATGTGCGCGCAGCATGGCACACCGTCCACATGCGCCGAGATCTCCTCCAGCAGCGGGCCGAGGGACTCATAGGACTCCTTCGGACCGCCGGGCATGATCGAGGGCCCGTTGAGCGCGCCCTCCTCGCCGCCGGAGATGCCCGCGCCGACGAAGTGCAGTCCGCGCGCCGCCAGGGCCTTCTCCCGACGGATCGTGTCGGTGTAGAGCGCATTGCCGCCGTCGATGATGATGTCGCCGGGCTCCATGGCGTCGGCGAGCTCGTTGATCACCGCATCGGTGGCCTCGCCGGCCTTGACCATGATGAGCACCCGGCGGGGCCGTTCGAGTGCCGCGAGGAACTCCTCGATGGACTCCGAGCGCACGAACGCGCCCTCCGAGCCGTGTTCGGCAAGTAGTGCGTCGGTCTTGGCGATGGACCGGTTGTGCAGGGCGACGGTGTAGCCGTGCCGGGCGAAGTTGCGGGCGATGTTGGAGCCCATCACCGCCAGTCCGGTCACACCGATCTGTGCGGTCGGATTCTGCGAGGGACTCATGGGGCGGCCTTTCGGTCGTGGGGGGATGGTTCAGCTGAAGAAGAGCCGGTGCAGTTCGGTGAGCCAGGGGACCGCGACCGCGATGGTGGGAATCACCAGTACCGCCGCAGCGGTCAGGTATGCCGCCAACGCCCATGCGCGGCTGTTGGGCGGCCCGGAGAGCCGGCGTACCCGGAGCACCGTCGTCGGGCCGCCCGCGGCCAGGGCCCCCGCCGGAGTCGGACCGCAGGCGCAGGCCACCAGCGCGCGGGCCAGCGGCCGGGGGTCGGCAGCGCGCACCGCGGCGTCGTCGGCGAGAAGTTCGACCAGCAGCCGCACCGCGGTCAGTGCACTACCGCTTCGGACGAATCTCGGGAAAGCGGTGTGCACGGCGATGAAAGCCTCGAGCACGAGGTCGTGCCGAGCCCGCAGGTGTGCCCGTTCGTGCCGCAGGATCGCGGCCAGTTCCGCGCGGCTCAGCACGGCGAGGGTGCCGCTGCTGAGAACCACCCGGCTCCGCATGCCGGGCAGACAGTAGGCCAGCGGTTGGGCGACGTCGAGAACGCGTAGGCCGCCCAGTTCCTCACGCCAGTCCCCGAGTAGGTCGACCATCATGCGGTGACGCGACCGCCGCCGCCGGGTGCTGACCGCCACCTGCACCATGGCGATCACCAGACGGCCGCCGATCAGCAGTGTCACGGCGAAAACCAGGACCGATCCCAGCCACACCGGCCAACCCAGCGCGGCGATCTCCTGGCGGACGTCGGCAGTCGGGCGGCCATCCGGGCCGGGGACGAAAAGCCGGGCAGCCAGGGCCAATCCGGCGCTGAACGCCGACAGCACCGCCGCCATCGCTATCGACTGCCACAGCACGACCGCCGCCCGCGGGGCGCGCAGCGGCCAGTCCGCCCGGGCGAGCATTGCCGGCACCGGCCCGGCCAACGCCAGGGCGAGCAGTGTGAAGGCCAGCGCGGACACGCCTGACAGTCTTCCTCAGGGGGTGCGATGCTCGCTAGCGGATCACCAAAGCCCGGATCTCAGGCGGCGATCACCCTCAGTTGAGACCAGGGGATGTGGTTCATGTCGTAGTAGTCCCAGGCGAATCCGGCCTGGGTGTAGACCGCGCCGGGGTTGGTCGAGGTGGCGTCGGGGACGGTCTCGAAGGCGAAGGCCATCCGGGCCCCGCCCTGGTCGATGACGTAGGCGCCGTGGGTTTGCAGGGTTTTGGCGATGACCTTCTCCCCCGGGGTGATGTTGGGGATGGCGTCGACGTTGAT
>SYAB01000175.1 GCA_005787665.1 Actinomycetota bacterium | reverse complement strand
GAAGATCTCCTCGCGGGCCACCCGGGCGTCATTGGTGAGCCCGGCGATCACGGTCGGTTCGATGTAGAAGCCCCTCGCGAGTCCCGGTGGGCGTCCGCCGCCGCAGGCGAAGGTGCCGCCCTCGGCCACGGCGAGGTCGAGATAAGCCTGCACCCGGTCGCGCTGCCGGGCTGAGATCAGCGGGCCGCATACCGTCGCGGGGTCGGTCGGGTCGCCCACCGGCACGCCCAGCATGGTCGCGGCCGCCGCTGCGACGGCCTCGTCGTAGTGCTTCCGCGGTACCACCAGCCGGGTCGTCAGCGAACACCCCTGGCCGGCGTGGGTGCACACCGCCAAAGCGGCTCGCGCGCAGGCGGAGTCGAGGTCGGCGTCGTCGAGCACGATAAACGCCGACTTGCCGCCCAGTTCCAGGAACACCTTCTTGACGGTCTGCGCGGCCGCCGCCATCACCGCGCGGCCGGTGGCGGTCGACCCGGTGAACGACACCATGTCGATACGCGGGTCCTCGGATAGCTGCACACCCAGCCGATGGTCGGCCGAGGTGACGATGTTGACCACTCCCGGCGGGAAGTCGGTGTGCTCGGCGATGATGCGGCCTACCTCAGCAGCGCACCACGGGGTGTCGGGGGCGGGCTTGAGCACCACGGTGTTGCCGGCGGCCAGAGCCGGCCCGATCTTGGCCAGATTGAGGTGGTGCGGGAAGTTCCACGGGGTGATCGCGGCCACCACCCCGAACGGTTCGCGCACCAGAGTGCGCCGGGTGGCGATGCCTATCGGGGCGGCCTCGCCCAGATCGGTGCGCCACCGGTAGTGCTCGGCGATATCGGCGGGGATGGCCAGATCGGCGATGGGGATCTCCAACTGACCGCGCCGGGTCAGCGCCACCGGGGCGCCGACCTCGGCGACGGTGATCTGCCGCAACTCCTCGAGGTGGTCGGTTAGCGCCTCGCCTAACTGGCGCAGACAGGTCACCCGGCACTCAACGTCGCGGCTCCAGTCGGTGTCGTCGAACGCGGACCGTGCTGCGGCGATCGCGGCGTCCATGTCTGCGGCGGTGCCGTCGGCCGCCTCGCCGAGGGGCAGCTCGGTCGCCGGGTTGATGGTGGTGAAGACCCCGCCGTGTCCGGCGGTCAGTTCGCCGTTGATGAGCAGCGGGGTCCGCATCCTCCGATCCTGCCACTCACCGGCGGCGGTGATGTAGGCGACGGCCCCCTCATCCCGCGCTCCGCGAGTGCGCGGCGCACCGCCGCTAGACCAGCACCGGCTTGGTCGGGGTGAACACCACCGGCATCGCCTCCAGGCCGCTGACGAAGTTCGCCGGCCGCAGCGGCAGCCTCGCGTCGTCAGCCAGTCGCAGGTCGGGCAGGCGCTCAAGAATCTTGCGGGTCATGGTGCTGAGTTCCAGCCGAGCCAGCTGATTACCCAAACAAAAATGCGTCCCGAATCCGAACGCCACGTGGCTGTTCGGGTTCCGATCGATGCGGAAATTCTCCGGATCGCCGAACACGGACTCGTCGAAGTTCGCTGACTCGAACAGCAGCATCATCTTGTCGCCCTCACGCAGCTCGGTACCGTGGAACTCGGTGTCGGCGGTGGCCATCCGACACATGTTCTTCACCGGTGAGGTCCAGCGCAGCATTTCCTCCATCGCCCCTGGTATCAGCGCGGCGTCAGCTATCAACTGCTCCCACTGATCGCGATGGCGAAGCAGCTGTTCGGTGCCGCCCGACAGGGTGTGCCGGGTGGTCTCGTCACCGCCGATCAGGATCAGCAGCGTTTCGTAGAGGATCTCGTCATCGGAGAGTTGTTCGCCGTCGACCTCGGCATTGACCAGGATGGAGAACAGGTCTTCGGTCGGCTCGGCGCGACGTTTGACGATGGTCTCCATGGTGAACGCGGTGTAGCCGGCGAAGGCCTCCATCACCGCCTGCAGCGTCGCCTCGTCGGCGGTAGCACTCAGACCGCACACCAAATCATCGGACCACTTCAACAGCGTCGCCCGGTCCTCCGGCAGCACCCCGAGCATGTCGCCAATGACGGCCATCGGCAGCGGTGCGGCGAGATCGCGAACGAAATCGCATTCCCCTCGCTCGCACACCGCATCGATGAGCGTGTCGCACAGGGCGTCGATTCCGGGCGCCTTGTCCGTCACCCGCTTACGGGTGAACCCGGCGTTGACAAGCTTGCGCCGCAACAGGTGTGCGGGATCGTCCATATCGATCATGTACGGCATGGCCGGGTTGTCCGGGCGAATTCCGCCGGCTGAGGAGAACAACTCCGGGTTGCGTTCAGCGTCAAGTACCGCCTGATACGTCGCCGCGGCGGCCAGGCCATTGCGATCCCGGAACACCGGCTCGTTCGCCCGCATCCAGCGGTACGCCTCGCGGGCGCCACCGTCGGCAAAGAAATTGCCGTCCGTCAGATCCACATCCGGCTTGCTGGGATGGATTGCAGTCATCGATTACCTTCCACGATCTTCACTTGCCCCGGATCGGCGCGCATTACAGTGATGTCATGCCCGCAGCCCAACACACCATTGCCGGAACCGTGCTGACGATGCCGGTGCGAGTCCGCAAAGCCGACGTGCACACCACGATGTTCTCGGTTGAGGCCGATGCGGCTCAGCGACTGATCGACTACAGCGGGTTGCAGGTCTGCCGGTTCCGCCCGGGCCGTGCCGTGGTGACGCTGATGCTCGCCCGGTACATCGACGGTGATCTGGGCCGCTACAACGAATTCGGAACATGCATCATGGTCAATCCGCCGGGGTCGACGGCCGGCGGCCTCAAGGCACTGGGTGAGGCCGCGGCATTCATCCACCATTTGCCGGTCGATCAAGCCTTCACCCTCGAAGCAGGGCGCACCATCTGGGGTTTCCCGAAGATCATGGCGGATTTCCGCGTACGCGACTCGGGAACGTTTGGATTCGAAGTGTCCGAAGGCGGTTCCCTGATCGCCGCCATGGAGTTCAGACGCGGGCTGCCGATTCCATCGCTGCGGTCGCGTCCTCAGGTGCTCAAGACCTACACCTACGCCGACGGCACCACCCGTGAGGTGCCCTGGGAGATGGTCAATTCCGGTGTGCGTTTCCGACCCGGCGGCGCGACCCTTCGGCTCGGCGATCATCCCTACGCGAAGGAACTCGCCTCCCTTGGCCTGCCGAAGCGCCCGATGGTGTCTGGATCGGTCGGAAACGTGGACATGACGTTCGGCGACCCCAACATCCTGGGCTGAATACCGCGTCGTCACTCGGTCAATCTAGAACGTGTTCTAACGGGCCCGCAAGCATCCTTCACAGCAGCGCGGCGAGTTCGGCGATCTGCTCGGGGCTGCGCGCACCGACGACCATCATGGTCACCCCGGCAGCCTCCCAGAGGGCGATCTGTTTGCGTGCATGGTCGATGTCGCCCACAATCGCAGCGTCGTCGACGAGTTCGTCGGGAATCACCGCGGCAGCTTCGTCCTGGCGGCCCGACCGGACCAACGTGGTGACATCGTCGACGACCTGGCCGTACCCCATCCGGCGGTACACCTCGGCGTGGAAGTTGGTGTCCTCAGAACCCATCCCACCCATGTAGAGCGCGACGTAGGGCTTCATCATCTCTAGGGTCGTGCCACGGTCGTCGGTGATGACTACCTGCGCGGTGGCGCAAATCTCGAAGTCCTCGCGGCTGCGACGCGCACCGGGCCGGGCGAAGCCCTCGTCGAGCCACT
>SYAB01000174.1 GCA_005787665.1 Actinomycetota bacterium | reverse complement strand
GCTACCGCGTCCTCGACGGGCTGCGCGCCACCTTGAGCTTCGAACGATTCGGTCTGGCCGCCGACAGCACGGTCGGGCTGTGGGGATACTCCGGAGGCGGGCTGGCCAGCGCCTGGGCGGCGGAGGTCCACGCCGGCTACGCCCCGGAACTCAACATCGTCGGAGCGGTGCTGGGCTCACCGGTGGGCAACCTGGGCAACACCTTCCTGCGACTCAACGGCTCAACGTATTCCGGGCTTCCCGCCCTGGTCATCTCTGCGCTGGCCAAGAGCTATCCCGGGCTGGGCAGGGTGGTGGAGGACCATGCCACCGAGGAGGGCCGCGAGACGCTTCGGCGGCTGGAGCGGATGACCACCCTGGAGGCGATCGTCCGGATGTTCCGGGCCGATATGGACGACCTGGTGCACCCGCCACTGGACGAGGTGCTGGCGATGCCGGAGGTCCGGGACGTCTTCGACGCCATCCGACTCGGCGGTGAGGTGCCGGCCCCGCCGGTGCTGATCGTTCAGGCGGTGCATGACTCGGTGATCGCCGTCGATGACATCGACGAACTCGCGCACCTGTACTCCAGCGGCGGCGCCCAGGTGACCTACCACCGGGACTTGTTCAGCGAACACATGCTGCTGCATCCGATGTCGGCGCCGATGACGCTGCGCTGGCTGACCGACCGGTTCGCCGGTCTTCCGGTGCAGGAGCACATCGTCCGGACCACGTGGCCGACGCTGTTCAACCCGATCACCTACGCGGGAATGTGGCGACTGAGCGGCATCGTCGGCCGGGTTCTGCTCGGCGGCCGGGTGCCCTTCCGTCCGCTCTGAGGCGGTGGACGGAACCGCCGTCAGATCTCGGTGGTCGTCCTCGACCCGGGGGTCCGGAAGGCCCCGGGTTCGCCGAGGGCCCCGATCTCGTAGCCGTCGTGCGGCTCCGGTGGCCAGCCACCGAGATCGTCGCGCGGGCCGGCGACGGCCATCAGCGCATAGGTCAGGGCCGCCAGTGCCGCCGGGAGCAGGAGGGTGACGGCGATCTGGAACGGACCGTGCCCGAGGAACACCGGCGGCGCCTCGGTGAAGTAACGCACCCGGTCCTGTGGGCTCAGCACGGCCCCCTGCAGATCGGGCGTGCCGTAACGCCACCGGACCAGCGCCGCGCCGACGCCGGCCGCGGCGGCCCCGGCCCCGACCTGACCGATCCAGAGCGCGGTGACCAGCAGCGGTCCGCGAGGATTGCGCCACTGCCACACCAACACCGCCGAGACGATCGCCAGCGCAGCCAGCAGCCCGATCAGCATCGCCGATGCGACGAACAGATTGTCGGACTCCTTGCCGAGGAAACCGTCCACCCGATCACCGGATCGGGTCAGACCGACGAAGGTGTGGATGGGCGGGGCGATCCACGCCCACACCGCGCCCAGGGCAGCCCCGCAGAGGACAAGTCCGGCCATGACGCTGACCACGGCGGAACGCCGGGACCGCCCTCGCCGCTTGTTCATCGCCGGTCCTCCAGATCGGTGGAGTCCACCCTGCCGTGCCTCGAGCACTGGGCCCACCACCCATCCGGACGGACCTGCACCACCATGCGCCGGGCGCAGCGCGCGCAGAACCGGGGCGGCTCCAGGCCCAGGGCCGCGGCGGCCGGGACCTCGCCGCCGCGGGGCGCGCCGGTGTAGACGTCATAGACACCCGCCCCCACCGGGTCGGGAAGCTGTGTGGCCATCGCTACTGTGTGGCCATCGCTACAACGATGCGTTGAGGGCCTTGATCGGCATCTGCAGACCTTCGAGCAGTTCTAGGTCGGCCTCCGCCGGCCGGCCCAGGGTGGTCAGGTAGTTGCCGACGATGACGGCGTTGATGCCGCCCAGGATGCCCTGCCGGGCGCCGAGATCGCCCAGGGTGATCTCCCGTCCCCCGGCGAAACGCAGCATGGTCCGCGGCAGTGCCAGCCGGAAGGCTGCCACCGCCTTGAGCGCCTCGGCCGCCGGCATCACCTCAAGGTCGCCGAACGGGGTGCCCGGACGCGGGTTGAGGAAGTTCAGCGGCACCTCGTCCGGATCGAGTTCGGCCAGTTCGGCGGCGAATTCGGCGCGCTGCTCAAGGGTCTCCCCCATGCCCAGGATGCCGCCGCAGCACACCTCCATCCCGGCCTCACCCACCATCCGCAGGGTGTCCCAGCGCTCCTCCCAGGTGTGGGTGGTGACCACGTTGGGGAAGAAGGACCGCGCCGTCTCGAGATTGTGGTTGTAGCGGTGCACGCCCATGGCCGCGAGGCGCTCCACCTGCTCGGCGGTGAGCATGCCCAGCGAGCAGGCGACATGGATGTCGACTTCGTTGCGGATGGCCTCGATCCCGGCGGCGACCTGAGCCAACAGCCGTTCGTCGGGGCCGCGGACGGCGGCGACGATGCAGAACTCGGTCGCCCCGGTCTTCGCGGTCTGCTTGGCGGCCTCCACCAAGCTGGGCACGTCGAGCCAGGCGCTGCGGACCGGGGAGGCGAACAGGCCGGACTGGGCGCAGAAGTGGCAGTCCTCCGGGCATCCGCCGGTCTTGAGGCTGATGATGCCCTCGACCTCGACTTCGGGCCCACACCAGCGCATCCGCACCTCGTGTGCCAATGCCAGCAACTCCTCGAGTTGCTCGTCGGGCAACCGGAGCACCTCGAGCACCTGCTCGCGGGAGAGCCCTTCCCCCCGCTCGAGTACCTGCTCGCGGGCCCGGGCCAGGACGTCGTATCGGGTCGGGCCGGCTGGCTGGGTCACGCAGCACAGGTTAGTGCACGAGGGGCCGCGGGTCGCCGACGGCACTGTTCCGGCTCAGCCCACCAGGAGATGCTCGACACGCTCGTCGCCGTCCCAACGGCGCAGACCGGTCACCTGGGCAGCCAGATCCCCGCCGGCCGCGTTCACGACCGCCAGTGCGGCACCGATCTGGTCCCCGTCCAACCGGCGCCCGAGGGTCGCGTGCGGGGTCCAGTGGCCGGGCCGGCAGTGCCCGAACGGCTCGCCGCCGACATGCGGTGACGTCCGCCGCCAGATCTCGGCGTGCAGGTCGAGCAACCCGGCCGACGGAACGATCAACCGAGCCAGGACGAACGGGACGAGCGGGACGGGCCGCGATCCGCCGAACACCAGTGCCGCGCCCACGGTGACGCGCATGGGGAGACGGTCGGCCAGCCCGCGCAGGCCCGCGTCGGCCCCCGGTCCGATATGTCCGGCGGCCAGCAGTGTGACGTGCGGGCGGTTGGTGGGTGACCTCACCCGTAGTTGGCTCGGCAGGCCGGCGTCGGCGAGCGCCTGCCACAGCGAGCGGATCGCGGCGTCGCCCTCGGTGTCGAAGAGCAACTCGACGGAGTGGGTCATCGCGACAGCAGTCCGGCGACCCAGGACCGATCGAATGCCCGACAGCTCATCGCGGCGAAACCCTGCGGGGTCAGCCCGCCCGCCCCCGCGGGAAGTACGGCGCGTACCGGCGCGAGCCGCCCCAGGGCGCCGAGGTTGTAGTTCTCCGCGGGACCCGGCTCCTCCGGCCAGGACCCGATGACCAGTCCCGGGCACGAAACCCCCTTGTGCCCGAGGGCTTCCAGGGTCAGTGCGGTGTGGTTGAGCGTTCCCAGCCCGGCCTGGCAGACGATCAGGGTCGAGGCGTCCAGTTGGGCGGCAAGATCCCGCAGGGTCACTCCGGAATCGGCGATCTCGACCAGCAGCCCGCCGGCCCCGTCCACCAGCGTCAGCCGCTCCGGCCGGTCGACGGCGCGGACCGCCGCGAG
>SYAB01000173.1 GCA_005787665.1 Actinomycetota bacterium | reverse complement strand
GTGCCGCCGGCGGCGGCGGCCGACGCGGGAGCCGGGGTGCTCGAGCACGATGCCGATGGATCCGGTGCGGCGGTATTGGCCGCGGTCGCCACCCTCGCCGCCGCGGTGGCCGCCGACCTCGCGGCGCGGGGCCTGCGGATCGTCGGGATCACCGGATCCTCCGGCAAGACCTCGACCAAGGATCTAATCGCCGCGGTGCTGCGGCCACTGGGCGAGGTGGTGGCCCCGCCCGGATCGTTCAACAACGAACTCGGCCATCCCTGGACGGTGCTGCGGGCCACCGAGGACACCGATTTCCTCGTCCTGGAGATGTCCGCCCGGCATCGCGGCAATATCGCGGCCCTGGCCAGGATCGCGCCGCCGGCGGTGGGGGTGGTGCTCAACGTCGGCACCGCCCACCTCGGCGAGTTCGGCTCCCGGGAGGCGATCGCGCAGACCAAGGGCGAATTGGTGGAGGCCCTCCCGGCCTCGGGGGTGGCGATCCTCAATGCCGACGACGCCGCGGTGGCCGCGATGCGGGACCGGACCCGCGCGAGGGTGGTCACCGTCGGGAGCAGCCCCAACGCCGACATCCGGGCGGAGGATGTCGAACTCGACGAGTTGGCCCGGCCTCGGTTCACCCTGCGCGCACCGGCCGGGACGGTGCGGATCGAACTGGCTGTGCACGGCGAACACCAGGTCGGCAACGCGCTCGCCGCGGCGGCGGTGGCGCTGGAGCTCGGCGCTGACCTGTCGCAGGTCGCCTCGGCGCTGGCGGCGGCCACGCCCGCATCGCGGCACCGGATGGAGGTGCTGACCCGCCCGGACGGGGTGCGGATCATCAATGACGCCTACAACGCCAACCCCGATTCCATGCGGGCCGGACTGCAGGCGCTGGCGGTGATGGCGCGCAGCGGCGGGCACCGCAGTTGGGCGGTGCTCGGCGAGATGGGCGAATTGGGGGAGGATTCGATATCGGAGCACGACCGCGTCGGCCGGCTCGCGGTGCGTTTAGATATCAGTCGGCTCGTCGTCGTCGGAACCGGGAGGCCCATGAGCGCCATGCACCACGGGGCGGTGATGGAGGGGTCCTGGGGGTCGGAGTCGACGCCGGTGCCCGACGCCGATGCCGCGCTGGAACTGCTGCGCGCCGAACTCGCCCCGGGCGATGTCGTTCTGGTGAAGGCCTCGAATGCCGCAGGCCTGGCGGCCCTAGCCGATGCACTGGCGGCGGACGGGTCGAGATGAGGCAGATCATCATCGCCGTCGCCATCTCCCTCGGGGTGGCCATCCTGCTGACGCCCACGCTGATCCGGATGTTCACCCGGCAGGGTTTCGGTCAGGAGATCCGCGAGGACGGCCCGCCCAGCCATCAGAACAAACGCGGCACCCCGTCGATGGGCGGAGTCGCGATCCTGGCCGGAATCTGGGCCGGCTACCTGGGCACCCATCTGGTCGGCCTCGCCTTCGACGGTATCGGCCCGTCGGCCTCCGGACTGCTGGTCCTCGGTCTGGCCACCGCCCTGGGAGGAGTGGGCTTCCTCGACGACCTGATCAAGATCCGTCGGTCCCGCAATCTCGGCCTGAACAAGACCGCGAAGACCATCGGACAGATCACCGCCGCCCTGCTGTTCGGAATCCTGGTGCTGCAGTTCCCGAATTCCGAGGGGCTGACCCCGGGCAGCAATCAGCTGTCCTACGTGCGGGAGATCTCGACGGTGACCCTGCCGCCGGCGTTGTTCGTGCTGTTCGTCGTCGTGGTGGTCAACGCCTGGGGCAACGCCGTCAACCTCACCGACGGTCTCGACGGCCTGGCGGCGGGCAGCATGGCCATGGTCAGCGCGGCCTATGTGCTGATCACGTTCTGGCAGTACCGCAACGCTTGCGCCACAGCGCCCGGGATCGGCTGCTACAACGTCCGCGACCCGCTGGATTTGGCGCTGCTCGCCGCGGCGACGGCCGGCGCGTGTATCGGTTTCCTGTGGTGGAACGCCGCCCCGGCGAAGATCTTCATGGGCGATACCGGGTCATTGGCGCTGGGCGGCATCGTCGCCGGTCTGTCCATCACCAGTCGCACCGAGGTGCTGGCCGTGGTGCTCGGCGCGCTGTTCGTGGCCGAGGTGACCAGCGTGGTGATCCAGATCATCGCCTTCCGCTCCACCGGCCGCCGGGTCTTCCGGATGGCGCCGTTCCACCACCATTTCGAATTGGTGGGCTGGGCCGAGACGACGGTGATCATCCGGTTCTGGCTACTCACCGCGATCGCCTGCGGCTTGGGAGTGTCGCTGTTCTACGGCGAGTGGCTCGGTGCTATCGGTGACTGAGCCGGTGCAGTCGGTGACTGGGCCGGTGCAGTCGGTTATTGAGCCGCGGTGCCCGGGCCGTCGGTGAAAGCGCTGCCGCCCCTGCTGCCGGGTGCGCGCGTTCTGGTCGCCGGGGCGGGAATCACCGGCCGGGCTGTGGTCGCGGCCCTGGTGCCGTGGGAGACCCGGACCTGGGTCTGTGATGACGACGCCGGCGCCCGGCAGTCCTTCGACGGCGTACCCGACCTCGCCCCGGCCGAGGCGATCGCGCGAGCCGCCGATTTCGACCTCGTGGTCACCAGTCCGGGCTTCGCGCCGACCGCCCCGGTGCTGGCCGCCGCCGCGGCCGCCGGCGTGCCGATCTGGGGCGATGTCGAACTGGCCTGGCGGCTGGACGCCGCGGGCTGCTACGGCATCCCGCGGGAATGGCTGGTGGTCACCGGGACCAACGGCAAGACCACCACCACCTCGATGCTGCACGGCATGCTGATCGCCGGCGGCCGGCGGGCGGCACTCTGCGGCAATATCGGCGAGCCGGTCCTCGACGTACTGTCGCGACCCTCGGACCTGCTGGCGGTGGAGTTGTCCAGCTTCCAGCTCTTCTGGTCGCCCTCGCTGCGTCCGGCCGCCGGAGTGGTCCTCAACGTCGCCGAGGACCACCTCGACTGGCACGGCGGATTCGACGCCTATGCCGCGGCCAAGGCCCGCGCGTTGGCCGGCCGGGTGGCCGTGGCCGGTCTCGACGATCCGGCGGCCAGCGCCCTGCTGGACCGATCGGCTGCTCCGGTAAAGGTCGGCTTCCGGCTCGGCGAGCCGGGCTCCGGTGAACTCGGAGTCCGCGACGGCACACTCGTCGACCGCGCGTTCGCCGACGACCTGGCTCTCGCCGCCGTCGATTCGATCCCCGTCGCCGGCCCGGTCGGCGTCCTCGACGCCCTCGGAGCGGCGGCACTCGCCCGGGCAGCGGATGTAGGGGCCGAGGCGATCGCCGCAGCGCTGGCGGGATTCCGGGTCGGTCGCCATCGCGCCGAACCGGTGGAGGTGATCGGGGGCGTCGCCTTCGTCGATGATTCGAAAGCCACCAATCCGCACGCCGCGGAAGCGTCCATCCTGGCCTATCCGAGGGTGGTCTGGGTTGCCGGCGGACTCCTCAAGGGCGCGTCGGTGGATCAGGTCGTGACCCGGGTCGCGGCCCGTCTCGCCGGTGCGGTGCTGATCGGCCGGGACAGGGCCGTCTTTGCCGATGCGTTATCGCGACACGCACCCGATGTGCCCGTCATCGAGGTTGTGACGGGGGAGGATGCTGTGGTGGAAGAGACCTCTGGGGCAGGTGGTACTTCTGGGACTCGTCGGGTCGAGGCTGCCGGTGCGGAGCTGGGCAGCCGGGTGATGGCGGAGGCCGTATCCGCCGCGGCCGGGCTGGCACGTCCGGGAGACACCGTGCTGCTGGCGCCGGCGGGAGCCTCTTTCGACCAGTTCGACGGTTATGCCGACCGCGGTGAGAGGTTCGCCGAGGCGGTCCGGGCCCGAGCCGGCCGGGCCCGGTAAGAAGATGGGCGTGTGGTCTCGGCTGACGCGCCGGGGCGCGGCGGCGGACGACGACGCCGGGCTCGGTGGCGCCACAGTCACCCGTAAGCCGGTGTTCGATCCGCAGAAGAGGTTCGGGGCCTGGCTCGCCCGGCCGATGACGTCGTTCCACCTGATGGTCTCGGTCGCCGCGCTGCTGACCACCCTCGGTTTGATCATGGTGCTGTCGGCGTCCGGGGTGCATTCCTACGACGAGGGCGGCTCGCCGTGGACGATCTTCACCCGCCAGGTGATCTGGGCCTGTCTGGGTCTGTTCGCCTGCTGGTTCGCCCTTCGGCTACCGGTGCGGTTCATGCGCCGGATGGCCTTTCCGGCGTTCGCGACGACGATCGTGCTGCTGGTGCTGGTCCTGATTCCGGGTATCGGCCGGGTCGCCAACGGCACCCGTGGCTGGTTCGTCGTCGGTGGGCTGTCCATGCAGCCCTCCGAACTGGCCAAGATCGCCTTCGCCGTCTGGGGGGCCCACCTGCTGGCCACCCGGCGTATGGAGCGGGCCAGCCTGCGCGAGATGCTGATCCCGCTGCTTCCCGCCGCCGTCATCGCCCTGGCGCTCATCGTCGCCCAACCCGACCTCGGTCAGACCGTGTCGCTCGGGATCATCCTGCTTGCGCTGTTGTGGTTCGCCGGCCTGCCGTTGAAGGTGTTCGTCAGTTCGCTGCTGGCCGCGATGTCCGCTGCCGCCGTACTCGCGGTATCCGAGGGCTACCGCTCCGACAGGGTGCGATCCTGGCTGGACCCCGGCGCTGACACCCAGGGAGCCGGATACCAGGCCCGGCAGGCGAAGTTCGCGCTGGCCAACGGCGGCGTGTTCGGCGACGGACTCGGTCAGGGCACCGCGAAGTACAACTATCTGCCCAATGCCCACAACGATTTCATCTTCGCCATCATCGGCGAGGAACTCGGCTTCATCGGGGCCGCGGGACTGCTCGGACTCTTCGGAATGTTCGCCTACACCGGTATGCGGATCGCCAAACGGTCGGCGGATCCGTTCCTGCGGCTGCTGACCGCCACCGCGACGGCCTGGGTGATCGGTCAGGTCTTCATCAACGTCGGTTATGTGATCGGCCTGCTCCCAGTCACCGGAATCCAGCTGCCATTGATCTCGGCGGGCGGAACATCGACGGCCACAACGTTGTTCATGATCGGGCTGATGGCAAACGCGGCCCGGCACGAGCCGGACGCGGTCGCCGCGTTGCGGGCCGGGCGGGAGGACCGGATGAACCGGTTCTTGCGGTTGCCGCTACCCGAGCCCTACGCGCCCAGCCGGGTTGACGCGCTGCGGGACCGGCTACGGTCCACGGCCAAACCCGCCAAACCCGCCAAACCCGCCAAACCGGCCAAACCGGCCAAACCGGTCAAACCCGCCAAACCCGCCAGATCGGGCGGCGCGGTCGCGCCGGCCCGGCGGACGTCGCGGGCGACCGATCCGGGCCGCGATCGCGGCGGAAAGGCGAAAGCCGGGACGGTGCGTTCCACGGCCCGGCGCACAGGGCATCATGGAGGCGCCTCTCAGCAGAGGCGTGCCGCCGCGGCACAGGGCGGCGAGCGGCACGGGAACGCGCGGCGGTCCCGCTCAATGGAAGGTCATCGTTACGGGTGAGTGTCTCCGGGCTCGACGGCGGTGCGGGCCGCAACGACTCGCGCGCCGGTAGCGGAGCCGGACGTGACGAGCACGGTGAGCGCCCTCTGTCGGTGGTGCTCGCCGGCGGCGGAACCGCCGGCCATGTGGAACCGGCGATGGCCGTCGCCGATGCGCTCAGCGCGCTGCAGCCCGGCATCCGGGTGACCGCACTCGGAACCGAGCGCGGTCTGGAAACCCGGTTGGTGCCCGAGCGGGGCTATCCGCTGGAACTGGTCACGCCGGTGCCGCTGCCGCGCACGCTCAACGCCGATCTGCTTCGGTTGCCGTGGCGGATTCGCGGCTCGATCCGCCAGGCCCGGGCGGTGCTCGACTCGGTCGCGGCCGATGTCGTCGTCGGATTCGGCGGATACGTTGCCGTCCCGGCGTACCTCGGCGCCCGATCCGGACGGGTGCCGATCGTGGTGCATGAGGCCAATGCCCGCGCCGGACTTGCCAACCGGCTCGGTGCGCGTTTCGCCCGCCGGGTGCTCGCGGCGGTGCCGGGTTCAGGACTGCGCGGCGCCGACGTCGTCGGGATGCCGTTGCGCGCCTCTATCACCGGACTGGACCGGGCCGCCCTTCGGTCTGCGGCCCGTGCGCATTTCGGCTTCACCGACGATGCCCGGGTGCTGCTGGTGTTCGGCGGCTCCCAGGGCGCCGCCTCGATCAACCGGGCGGTCTCCGCCGCAGCCGCCGATCTTGCCCGCGCGGGCATCGCGGTGCTGCACGCCCACGGTCCCAAGAACACCCTGGATCTGCCGGCACCGCGGCCCGGTGACCCGCCCTATGTCGCGGTGCCCTACCTGAGCCGGATGGATCTCGCCTACGCCGCCGCCGATCTGGCGATCTGCCGCTCCGGGGCGATGACGGTCGCCGAGGTCTCTGCGGTGGGGTTGCCGGCGGTGTACGTCCCGCTGCCGATCGGCAACGGCGAGCAGCGCCTCAACGCCCTGCCGGTGGTCCGGGCCGGTGGCGGGTTGCTGGTCGCCGACGCCGATCTCACCCCCGGCTACGTCGGTACCGAGGTCGCCCGACTGCTCGCCGATGAGTCGCGTCTGGCCGACATGGCGGGCGCCGCGGCCGGAGCGGGCCACCGCGGCGCCGCCGGGCGGATCGCCGAGGTGGTCCTCGAGGTGGCTCGCACGGGCCGAGGGGCGCGCCGGTGAACGGGACCACGGTGCCGCCCGAACTCGCCCGGGTGCACCTGGTCGGCATCGGCGGGGCCGGGATGTCGGGGATCGCGCGGATTCTGCTCGACCGGGGTGCGCTGGTCTCGGGATCGGATGCCAAGGAGTCCCGCGGGGTTGCCGCGCTGCGGGCCCGCGG
>SYAB01000172.1 GCA_005787665.1 Actinomycetota bacterium | reverse complement strand
GGCGCGCATGTGCTTTGCCACCGAGTCCTCGAGCACCGCGGTGATCTCGTCGTACCGGGCCTGCTCGGAGCCGGCTCGGAAGGGAACGGCGTCGAATCGGGGGCGGAAGTAGCGGGTCACCTCCGGGGCTCGGCCCGGGCGGATCACCGCGTGACAACCGGACTCCAGCCGACGGATCCCGCGGTGCAAGGTCTCCGGTTCCGGCACGTACTGCAGGACGACGTAGTGCTGCAGGGCGCGGGTGTCGATGCCGGTGTCCAGGCCCAGGACGGGCGCGAGGCTGAGCAGGCACTTCTCCTCGCTGCCGACCGCCGTGCCGCCCGGGCCGGTCGCCATGAACAGCGGTTTGATGCCGAACGGGTCGCGGGCGCAGAACAGTTCCCCCCGCGCGGTGTCCCACAGCGCGAAGGCGAACATCCCGCGAAGCCGGTTCAGCGCCTCGGCGCCCCAGTAGTGGTAGGCCGCGACGATGGCCTCGCCGTCACCCTCGGTGGCGAAGCGCGCGCCGAACTCGGCGGCCAGCACCTCACGCAGTTCGAGGTAGTTGTAGATCTCCCCGTTGAACACCAGGACGTAGCGGTCGGGCTCTTCCGGCGGCCCCCAGCGCAACGGCTGGTGCGAGTGTGCGATGTCGATGATGGAGAGCCTGTTGAACCCCAGGACGACCTGATCGTCCGCCCAGGTGCCCGGCTCGTCGGGACCCCGATGTCGCATCAGGTGCGACGCCCCGGCGACGGCCTCGACGGTCTCGGTGGTGATGGCGCCCGCCGCAGGTCCTACCAGGGCCAGCAGTCCGCACACGCGGCCCAGTATGCCCGAACACCGGGGGCCGGTGAGAATCGGAGCCGACGGAATCGCCGGGTGTGTCGGTCTGCTGTTGATCGGTGGTCTACGCTGCGTAGTATTCAGGTGGCGATGCGCGCTTGACCGGCCCGTTCGAGTGGTCCGGCGAGGGTTCATCGGTCCGGCTTGTGACTCAGGAGGCGCGAAGGTGACACCACGCGGGCTTGGCCGTACCACCCCCAGCTCCGTAACCCGTTCCCGTCGGCGGACGGTGGCGCTGGCCGCCACGTTCGCGGCGCTGGCGGTGACCCTCAGCGGGTGCAGCTGGCGGGAGGCGCTGGCCCTGGGTTGGCCTAAGGGCATCACCCCGGAGGCGCACGCCAACCACTCGCTGTGGCTCGGCTCGGTGATCGCGGCCTTGGTGATCGGTGTGATCGTCTGGGCTCTGATGTTCTGGTGCGCGGCCTTCTTCCGGAAGAAGAAGGGCGATGAGGAGCTGCCCCGGCAGTTCGGCTACAACATGCCACTGGAACTGGCCCTGACGGTGATCCCCTTTCTCATTATCTCGGTGTTGTTCTATTTCACCGTGGTGACGCAGAACAAGTTCACCGATATGAAGAAGCCAGAGGTCATCGTCGATGTCACCGCCTTCCAGTGGAACTGGAAGTTCGGGTACCAGAAGGTCGCCTTCAACGACGGCTCGTTCAACTACGACGGCGCCGACCCGGAGCGCAAGGCCGCCCTGATCTCGAAGCCGGAGGGCAAGGATTCTCACGGCGAGGAGAAGGTCGGGGCGATCCGTGGGATGAACCCCGAGGACCGTTCGTATCTGAACTTCGACAAGGTCGAGACCGTCGGCACCAGCGATGAGATTCCCGTTCTGGTGTTGCCGGCCGGCAAGCGCATTGAGTTCGAGCAGGCCTCCGCCGACGTCATCCACTCGTTCTGGGTGCCGGAATTCCTGTTCAAGCGCGACGTGTTCCCGGAGCCGAAGGCCAACCACACCGAGAACATCTGGCAGGTCTCCGAGATCACCCAGACCGGAGCGTTCGTCGGCCGGTGTGCGGAGATGTGCGGTACGTACCACGCGATGATGAACTTCGAGATCCGGGTGGTATCGGCCGACGACTTCAAGACCTACCTGCAGGCCCGCATCGCCGGCAAGAACAACGCCCAGGCGCTACAGGCGATCAACCAGCCGCCGATGGCGATCAGCACCAAGCCGTTCGACACCCGGCGCGGCGAACAGGTCATTCCGAAGCCGGAGACCGCCGTCGCGCAGGCGACCAGGTAGGGGAGTCCGAGATGCGTATCGAAGCCAGGTTGTTCGAGATCCTCACCGGATTCTTCATCCTTGCCGCTGTCGCCTACGGCACCTTGACGGCGCTTTACGAGAAGCCCGGCGGTTTCGAGTGGGCGGGCACCACCGCCCTGGTCCTCACGGCTTGTCTGTCGCTGATTATCGGTACCTTCTTCCGGTTCGTCGCCCGTCGTCTGGACACCCGGCCGGAGGACTATGAGGATGCCGACATTGCCGACGGCGCCGGTGAGTTGGGCTTCTTCCCGCCGCACAGCTGGTGGCCGATCCTCATCGCCCTGGCGTTCTCGGTCGCTGCCGTCGGGGCGGCCCTCTGGCTGCCGTGGCTGATCGCCGCGGGCATCGTGATGGTGCTCGGTGCCGTCTCCGGTCTGGTTTTCGAGTACTACGTCGGTCCTGAGAAGCACTGACAACCCGACTTCCCGCAGCCCCCGGCCGCGACGCCGTGTCGGCTTCCGCCGCCTGGATACGGGGTTCGGTAGGGTTTCTGCCGGGACGCCGCCGGGCCTGATGTCCGGCAGACGGCGTCCGGAGTCGAAAGAGGACAGGCGAGGATGAGCGGGTCCACCCCGCCGGAGGGCGAGCCGGGCGGTCAGCCGGTCGATGACCGGGAGGAGTTGACCGACACCGGATTCTCCCGCGCCTACTCGGCTCCGGAGTCCGAGCAGTTCACCCTCGCGCCCTATGTTCCCGCTGTGTTGGAACCCTACGACTACGACAGCTACGACCAGGGAGATCCGGCGGACACGCTGGCGCCGCCGCGCTGGCCCTGGGTGGTCGGAGTGACGGCCATCATCGCAGCGATCGCCCTGGTCGTCTCGGTGTCGCTGTTGGTGACGACGAGCGATACCGACAACCTCGCAACCCCGGTGACGACCACGCTGCCCCCGCCCCCGGTCCAGGACGAGATCACGCCGCCTCCGCCACCGCCGCCCCCACCCACCGAGGCGCCGCCTCCGCCACCGCCGCCCCCGCCGCCGGAGACCGTCACGGTCACTCCCGAACCGCCGCCGCCGGC
>SYAB01000171.1 GCA_005787665.1 Actinomycetota bacterium | reverse complement strand
GGGCGTCGAGGTCATCGCGATCAACACCGACGCTCAGGCGCTGTTGATGAGTGATGCCGACGTCAAACTCGACGTCGGCCGTGACTCCACCCGCGGACTGGGCGCCGGCGCGGATCCCGAGGTGGGCCGCAAGGCCGCCGAGGACGCCAAGGACGAGATCGAGGAATTGCTGCGCGGGGCCGACATGGTCTTCGTGACCGCGGGCGAGGGTGGCGGTACCGGTACCGGCGGAGCGCCCGTGGTGGCCAACATCGCCCGCAAGCTCGGCGCCCTGACGGTGGGCGTGGTGACCCGGCCGTTCTCCTTCGAGGGCAAGCGCCGGTCCACCCAGGCCGAGAACGGCATCACCTCGCTGCGGGAGAGCTGCGACACCCTGATCGTGATCCCGAACGACCGGCTGCTGCAGATGGGCGATGCGGGAGTGTCGCTGATGGACGCGTTCCGCAGCGCCGACGAGGTGCTGCTCAACGGCGTTCAGGGCATCACCGATCTGATCACCACGCCGGGCCTGATCAATGTCGACTTTGCCGACGTCAAGGGCATCATGAGCGGCGCGGGCACCGCGCTGATGGGTATCGGGTCGGCTCGCGGCGACGGCCGTGCGCTGAAGGCCGCGGAGGTGGCGATCAACTCCCCGCTGCTGGAGGCCTCGATGGAGGGCGCCCAAGGCGTGCTGATGTCGATCGCCGGCGGCAGCGACCTGGGTCTGTTCGAGATCAACGAGGCAGCCTCGCTGGTTCAGGACGCCGCCCACCCCGAGGCCAACATCATCTTCGGCACCGTCATCGACGATTCGCTCGGCGACGAAGTCCGGGTCACGGTCATCGCCGCCGGTTTCGACGCCACCAGCCCGAGTCGCAAGCCGATCGTGGTCACCAATGCCGCCACCACTGCCGCCGCCGGGGCGCCGGCCGGATCCTCGGGCATCGCTCCGGGAGCGGCCGGTCAGCTCAGCTCCTCGCTGTTCGAGCCGATCGAGACCATCCAGCCGCTGGAGCCGGTCAGCGTGCAGGCCCACTCCAACGGGTCCTCGCGCTTCGGTGACGACGACGACGACGTCGACGTGCCGCCGTTCATGCGGCACTGACGCCGGCCGCACCTGCGCCGTGAGCGTTCGCATCCGTCGCGTCTCCACCACCCGATCCGGCGGAGTGTCCAAGGCTCCTTTCGGCGGTTTCAACCTCGGCGACCACGTCGGAGACGATCCGGCCGCGGTCGCGGCCAACCGAGCCCGGTTGGCCGCGCAGATCGGCCTGCCGGCCGATCACGTGGTGTGGATGAATCAAGTCCACGGCGAGCACGTCGAGATCGTCGACGGCCCGCGGGCTGAACCCTTCGATGCCACCGACGCACTCGTCACCGCCACCCCGCGGATCGCGCTGGCGGTGATCAGCGCGGACTGTGTCCCGGTGTTGTTGGCCGATGCCCGCGCCGGCGTCGTCGGGGCGGCGCACGCAGGCCGGGTGGGGGCCGCCGCGGGAGTGGTGCTGCGAACGCTGGAGGCCATGCTGGCCGCCGGGGCACACTCCGCCGACATCACCGCGCTGCTCGGACCGGCGGTCAGTGGGCCCAACTACGAGGTCCCCGAGGATATGGCCGTCGACGTCGAGGCACGTCTGCCCGGCAGCCGAACCGTGACCGCGGCGGGTACCCCGGCGCTTGACCTGCGGGCCGGGATCGCGCGCCAGTTGCGCGAGGCCGGGGTGAGCAGGGTCGACATCGACCCGCGCTGCACCGTGGCCGACCCGACACTGTTCAGCCACCGCCGCGACGCACCGACCGGGCGACTGGCGTCGCTGGTGTGGATGGAATGAGCGCACCCGACGGTGCAGACCGGGTGGCGGAGCTGACCACCGCGCTGGCGGCGGTCCGGTCGCGACTGGCGCGAGCGGCCGAAGCCGCCGACCGCCGGGCCGAGCAGATCCAGCTGCTGCCGATCACCAAGTTCTTCCCGGCCGGCGATGTGGCCATCCTGTTCCGGCTCGGGTGCCGCGCCTTCGGCGAATCGCGCGTGCAGGAGGCCTCGGCCAAGATCGCCGAGTTCGACCGGCTGGTCGCGGAGTCGACCGACCCCGGCGCGGCGGCCTGGCACATGGTCGGTCAGGTGCAGCGCAACAAGGCCAAACAGATTGCGGCATGGGCCGACACCGTGCACTCGGTGTCGACCGCAGCAGTGGCCACCGCCTTGGACAGCGCGGCCGCGCGGGCGCTGTCGGAGGGCCGGCGCGACCGACCGCTGCGGGCCTTCATCCAGATCAGTCTGGACGGCGACACCAGCCGGGGCGGGGTGGACATCGCCGATCGCGACGCAGTGGACCGGCTCTGCGCGCAGGTCGACGGATCGGCGGGCCTTGATCTCGCCGGCCTGATGGCGGTCCCGCCGTTGGGCGCCGATCCTGACGCGGCGTTCGCCGCGCTGGCCGCCGAGCACCGCCGCGTCCT
Source organism: Actinomycetota bacterium (assembly GCA_005787665.1). The sequence continues at coordinate 694 of SYAB01000171.1, read as the reverse complement.
GGTCGACCATCCAGCAGCCGCCGGCTTGTCCGCCGGGATGTCCCAAGACCTGGAAGCCGCCGTGCGACACGGTTCAACGTGTGTGCGTGTCGGAACGGCGTTAATGGGTCGACGTCCTCTAACGTCTCCCTGAGTAGTCACTCCCGTCACAGGTTTATCACGACCATCAGAAGTACGGACACGGAAGTTCTCCAGAAGGGTCACGCGGATGAGCACTCTCCATAAGGTCAAGGCCTACTTCGGTATGGCGCCGATGGACGACTACGAGGACGAGTACTACGACGACGAACGCGAGTCCGGCGGCGGGCGGGGGCGTGGCTTCTCCCGTCGTGCTGACCGGTTCGCCGACGAGGACTCCTACGACGGCGGTCGTGACGGGGGCCGCTACGACGAGGTCCGCGCGGGCACCCGCTACGACGATCGCGATCCGCGGATGGCGCACGACTACGACGACCGCGATGCCGACTACCCGCCGACCGGCGGCTTCCGGCCGAGTTCCGGCGAGGACCCGCGGTTCCGGCCGCGTGAATTCGACCGTCCGCACGCACCGTCGCGGTTCGGCGCGCGGCGCGGGTCGACCCGCGGCGCTCTGGCGATGGATCCGCGCCGGATGGCCATGCTCTTCGAGGAGGGCAGCCCGCTGTCGAAGATCACCACGCTGCGGCCGAAGGACTACAACGAGGCGCGCACCATC
>SYAB01000170.1 GCA_005787665.1 Actinomycetota bacterium | reverse complement strand
CGTGATCCGAACCGTTGGTCGACTGGGCCCGCTGCGGGTCATCGGTCTGGTGTTGTGGCAGCTTCGCTACACCTTCCTGGCGATCCTCGTCGTGGTCGCCCTGCTGATTCCGGTTCCGGACGCCGCGCAGAGCGAGTACGCGGCCGCGGTGCTCTCGGTGCTCGGTATCGGCGCGTCGATCTTCATCGCCTTCCGCAACACCACCGCCTACAACCGGTGGTGGGAGGCCCGCACGCTCTGGGGCAGCATCATCATCAATGCGCGCACCCTGCACAACGGGCTGACCTCGATCGACACCGGCTCGCCCGGGGTCGCCGCGATCCTGGACCGGATGCGCCGCCGGCAGGTCCGATACTGCTGGACGCTGACCGCCGAGTTGCGGCGGATCCCGCCGCTGCCCGGGGTGCGGGAGTTGACCCCGGAGGATCCGGCCGGCGCCGACGCGGTGGATCTGCTCAACCGGCAGGCCGCCGACATCCAGACCCTCGCCGCCGACGGCCACATCGACCCGCAGGCACGGTTGCTGCTGATGACGGCGAACACCGGGGCGGCCACCGCCCAGAGCGGCCTGGAGCGGATCCGCAACGAGCCGGTGCCGATTCACTACGACCTGTTCATCCGCGGCTTGGCCTGGTTCTTCGGGATCATGGCGTTCAGCCGGCTCGACAGCACCACCCACTACCCCGGCAGCGTGGCCATCGGGATGCTGCTGATGACCACGTTCATCGTCGCCGAGCGGCTCGGGCACTTCATCGAGGAGCCGATGAACAACAGCATCTTCGACATCTCCATGTACCGCATCTGCAGCACCATCACCGGAAATCTGCTCGGCGCCGGACACCCGCTGGCACAGCCGCGGGACAGCGACACCTCGACCGTCTGGATGTGAGCGCGCGGGTGGCGGCAGGTCGCAGCACCGGCACCCCCCGGGCGACTGGCAGAATCGAGCGATGACGTCGACCCGGCCCGCGGCGCCGGTGCAGCAGAGGGCTGACTCGACGCCCGGTCGCCGGTTGCCGCGTTCGCTGACCCCGGTCGAGATGGCGCAGGCGGCCGTGATGGGCGGCCTGAGCGCGGCACTGACCATCGTCTCGGTCGTCGTGCCCTTCGCGGGCGGGCTCTCCCTGCTGGTCGCCGTCCCGATGGGGCTGCTGGCCTACCGGTACCGGCTGCGGGTACTGCTGGCCTCGGCCTTCGCCGCCAGCACGGTGGCCTTCCTGATCGCCGGCATCAGCGGTTTCATGGTGGTGCTCAACTGTGCCTACGTCGGCGGGCTCACCGGCATCATCAAGCGCCGTGGCGGGGGCAGCCCGACAGTGGTCGCGGTGGCCGCCGTCGCCGGAGTGCTCAACGGGCTGTTCGTTATCGGGGCGCTGACGGTGCTGGTTCGGCTGCGCACCCTGACCTTCGAGGCGATGACGGCCAACGTCGACGGCGTGGTGACCGCGATGTCGGCATTCGAGCCCTTCCGCAAGGGGGCTCTCGACGCCCGGGCGATGTTCGGCACCGCCCTGCAGTACTGGCCGGTGCTGATCATGTTCTACTCGGTGTTGACCATCATGCTGGTCTCGGTCATCGGGTGGTGGGCGCTGTCGCGGGTGCTGCAACGGCTTTCCGGTATCCCCGACGTCCACAAGCTGGAGACCCCGCAGGAGAGCGGACCGGTGGCGCCGGTGCCGGTGCGACTGCGGGATGCCCGGTTCCGCTATCCCGGTGCCGATCACGACGCGCTGGCACCGCTGAGCCTGACGGTCGGCCCCGGTGAGCACCTGGCGGTCACCGGCGCCAACGGATCGGGCAAGACGACGCTGATGTTGCTGCTGTGCGGTCGTGAGCCCACCTCGGGCAGCATCGAACGCCCGGGCGGGGTAGGTCTGGGGCAGTTGGGCGGCACCGCCGTGGTCATGCAGCACCCGGAGAGCCAGGTGCTGGGCACCCGGGTCGCCGACGACGTCGTCTGGGGCCTGCCGCCGGGCACCCGGACCGACGTCAGCGCGCTGCTCGGGGAGGTCGGCCTGGCCGGTATGGAGGAGCGCGAGACCGGCGGGCTTTCCGGCGGCGAGTTGCAGCGGCTCGCGGTGGCCTCCGCGCTGGCCCGTCGCCCGTCGCTGCTGATCGCCGACGAGGTGACGACCATGGTCGACCAGCGGGGCCGGGACGCCCTGCTCGGGGTGCTGTCCGGACTCAGCGCGCACCACCGGATGGCGCTGGTGCACATCACGCACTACAACAAAGAAGCCGAGATCGCCGACCGCACCGTCAATCTGAGCGAGTCGCTGGACAACATGGTGATGGTCGGCAGTAGCGCGCCCCCCGCGCCCACCCTCGCCCCGGCACCACGGCGCAGTGCGCCGGTGCTTCGGCTCGCCGGCGTGGGCCATGAATACGCCAGTGGGACGCCATGGGCCAAGACCGCTTTGCGGGACGTCAGCTTCACCGTCAGCGAGGGCGAAGGGTTACTGATCCACGGCGGCAACGGCTCCGGGAAGTCCACCCTGGCCTGGATCATGGCCGGGTTGACTGCCCCGACGACCGGCTCCTGCCTGGTGCGCGACCAGCCCGCCCACGAACGCGTGGGTGATGTCGCGATCGCGTTCCAGGCGGCCCGACTCCAGTTGCTGCGCAGTCGGGTCGACCTCGAAGTCGCCTCGGCCGCAGGGTTTTCCCCGCATGACACCGGCCGGGTGGCGGCGGCCTTGGCCACGGTGGGCCTGGACGCCGCCCTGGCCGGCCGCCGGGTCGACCAACTCAGCGGCGGCCAGATGCGTCGGGTGGTGATCGCCGGGCTACTGGCCCGGTGGCCGCAGGCGCTGATCCTCGACGAGCCGCTCGCCGGCCTGGACGCCGCCAGCCAGCGCGGCCTGCTGCGGCTGCTCACCGATCTCCGGGTCAACACCGGGTTGACCGTCATCGTCATCTCGCACGACTTCGCCGGCCTGGAGGAGCTGTGTCCGCGCACCCTGCATCTGGACCGCGGGGTGCTGGCGGGGGAGCCGTCATGACCGCGAGCCGGCAGCAGCGGCGGCCGGTTGTCCTGTTGCGTCCGGTTCCCGGGACGTCGGTCATCCACCGGCTGTGGGCCGGCACCAAACTCATTGCCGTATTCGTCATTTCGCTGCTGCTGGCGTTCTACCCCGGCTGGATCGCCATCGGGTTGATGGCTGCACTGGTCGCGGTGACGATCGCCCTGGCGCACATTCCGCGCGGCGCGGTCCCGTCGGTGCCCCGTTGGCTGTGGTTGCTGTTGGCGCTGGGCATGGTGACCGCGACACTCGGCGGCGGCGAACCGGTGTTGCACCTCTGGTCCGCGGACGTCGAGGTCGGCGGTCTGCTGAAGTTCCTGCGGTTCACCCTGCTGTCGATCGTGCTGCTGACGCTGGGGGCGCTGGTGTCGTGGACCACCAACGTTGCCGATGTCGCGCCGGCGATCGCCACCCTGGGCCGCCCGCTGCGCCCGCTGCGGGTCCCGGTCGATGATTGGGCCGTCGCGCTGGCGCTGTCGCTGCGCGCCTTCCCGATGCTGCTCGACGAGTTCCGGCTGCTCTACGCCGCGCGTCGGCTACGCCCCCGGGCCGTGCTGCCCGACGGCCGGATGCGTCGCCGGAGGTGGGCGATCGAATTGGTCGACCTGCTGGCAGCCGGGATCACCGTCGCCCTGCGCCGCGCCGACGAGATGGGTGATGCGATCACCGCCCGCGG
>SYAB01000169.1 GCA_005787665.1 Actinomycetota bacterium | reverse complement strand
TTCCCCACCCTCCAGGTGTTCGTCGGGATGGTGCCGGTCTACGTCGCCGCGACCCGGCCCGATGACGGCTGGTTGTGGCTGGCATGGCTGGCCTTCGCGGTGGGGATCGCCTCGGTCACCCTCGAACTCGTCGCGGACACCCAGATGCGCCGCTTCGTCGCCCGCGGCCGACCGGGTGCGGTAATGGACACCGGACTGTGGGCCTGGTCGCGGCACCCGAACTATCTCGGCGAGATCGGTTTCTGGCTGTCGATGGCGCTGTTCGGTGTGTCGGCCTCGCCCGGTGCGGCATGGTGGCTGTTCGTTGGGGTGGCGGTGATGATCCTGATGTTCCTCGGTGCGAGCATCCCGATGATGGAGAAGCGCAGCCTGGAGCGCCGGCCGAACTACCAGGACGTCATCGACCGGGTGCCCCGGCTCCTGCCGCGGCCGCCCGGGCCGGCCGGCCGGCGAGCGTGAGCCGACAGCGGGTCGTCATCGCCGGACTGGGTGACAGCGGTGTGCTGACTGCCATCCGACTCGCCGGCTCGGCCGACGTGGTGGGTATCTCGGCGAAGCCGGGATTGCTCAGCGGGCAGGAACTCGGCGTGCGGCTGACCCGCCCGGCGGAGTGGGCCGCCGACTACTGGGTGCCATTCGACCGATACCGGGCGCTGGACCGGGTGCGCACCGTGCAGGCCCGACTGACCGGGGTCGATCTGGCCGCGCACGTCGTGTACGGGCGCCGCGACGATGGCACCGAAATCGTCGAACCCTATGACGCACTGGTGATTTCGACCGGGGTGAGTAACGGCTTCTGGCGGCGTCCGGACATGCAGAGCCCTGCGCAGATCGCTGAACAGCTCGCCGCGGCCCACGATCGGCTGGCCGTCGCACGGTCGGTGATGGTGATCGGCGGCGGCGCGGCGGCGGTCAGCACTGCGGCCAACGTCGCCACCCGGTGGCCGGGCACCCGCGTCGACCTGTACTTCCCCCACGACCGGCCATTGGTGGAGCATCACCCGCGAACCTGGGAACACCTGCGGCGCAGGCTGATCCGGCTGGGGGTCGGGCTGCATCCGGGTCACCGAGCTGTGGTTCCCGACGGGTTCGACTGCGATGAGATCACCGGTGGCGAGGTGCGCTGGAGCACCGGCCAGTCACCGGGCCGGGCGGATGCGGTGTTGTGGACGATCGGGCGGGTGCGCCCCAACACCGACTGGGTGCCGGCCGAACTGCTCGATGACCAGGGTTATGTGAACGTCACCCCGGAACTGCGGGTCCCCGGCTACCGGGGGGTGTTCGCGGTCGGCGACGTCGCCGCCACCGACCCACTGCGGTCGTCGGCGCGCAACCGGGCCGACGGGATCCTGGCGCACAACATCCTGGCCGAGTCGGCCGGCCGGCCGCTGCGCTCCTACCGGCCGCCGCGGCGGCGGTGGGGATCGGTGATCGGCGTCCAGCCCGACGGGGTGGAGGTCTTCGCGCCCAACGGCCGACCGTTCCGGATCCCGGCCGGAGCGGTGCGACGGGTGCTGATGCCAGTGATCGTCCGGCGCGGCATCTACCGCGGAGTCCGGCCGAACCGGCCGATCTAGCCGTACCTGGCCAGCCGCTACGGCGGGGGTGGTGGCGGCGGGAACGGCTCAGCCGGCGGTGGCGGTGCCGGCAACGGCTCCGGCGCCGGGGGTGGTGGCGGCGGTGGCAGTGGTTCCGGTGGCGGTGGCGGTGGCAGGAACTCCGGTGGTGGCGGCGGGGGGAAGGGTTCCCCCGGCGGTGGTGGTGGCGGCGGTGGCGGGAACGCGGGGACGGTGATCGGCGGCAACCCCGGAATGTTGATGATGTTCACACCGGGCGGTGGCACATCTGCCGGCGGCGGTGGCGGTGGCGGAGGCGCGTCGTTGTAGTTCTGGCGGTAACCGCCGTCATAGGACGAGTCATAACCCGGGTCGTAGGCCGGTGCGGGCGGGACGTATACCGGCGGCGGTGCCGGCGCGATGCCGTTGCTGGTGTTGATCGTCACGATGGAACCGGGCAGCACCTGACCGGTCGGGGTGGTGCCGACCACGGTGCCCTTCGCGGCATTGCTGTTGACCGGCGTGGGCTGGTCGGCGACGCCGAATCCGGCGTCCTTGACCCGCTTGATCGCGGCATCGAGGTTCAGGCCCATCACACTGGGGATCGACACCCCCGGTGCGCCGTTGAGGTAGCGCGGGTCGGTCGGGGGCAGTGTCACCGGGCCGAAGCTGGTGGCGATCGGGTTCATCGCCAGAAACCAGGTCTGCGCCGGGGAGGTGCCGCCGTACAGATTCCCGCTGCCCCAGCATTTGCGGAGCGGGAACGCGCACAGTGCGGCGGGCTTGGGTGAGTCATCGAAAACGTAACTGGCGGCGGCCAATTGGTTGGTGTAGCCCAGGAACCCGGAGGAGCGGTGAGACTCGGTGGTGCCGGTCTTGCCGGCCATCGGCAACCCCCAGCCGACCGAGCCGGCGGCGGCGGCGCCGGTACCCATCGTGGTGTCCTTCGCCAGCGCGTTGGTCAGCGCATTGGCCAGTCCTTCCGGAACGGCCTGCTCGCATTTCGCGGTCGGGATCCGGACTTCGTTGCCGTACCGGTCGATGACTTTCTCGATGGGGCTCGGCGGACACCACGTTCCGCCGGAGGCCAGCGTTGCGGCCACGTTGGACAGCTCAAGTGCGTTGACCTCGAAGGGTCCCAACGTGAAGGAGCCGATGTTCTCCCGTTTGACGTAGTCGGCGAGACTCTCGTCGCTCTTGGGCACGTAGGCGCGGGCGGTGCCCGGTTCGGCGTAGGACCGCAGCCCCAATCGGACGGCGATGTCGACCGTGCGGCCGACCCCGACCTGCTGGATCAGCTTGGCGAAGGCGGTGTTCGGTGACAGGGCCAAGGCGTCGGTCATGCTCATCGGGCTCCGGTAGCCGGCGGCGTTCTTGACACACCAGGTCTTGGGTGGGCAGCCCGGGGTGTCGCTGTTTCCCAGCCCCCTGCCCTGGAAGAACGGCGGTACGTCGAGCATCGCGTTGATGCCCATGCCCATCTCCAGGGCGGCGGCACTGGTGAAGATCTTGAAGATCGACCCGGCTCCGTCGCCGACGAGGGTGAAGGGCTGGGGTTGTACGGTCTGGCCGGCCTCCAATTTCAGGCCGTAGCCGCGGTTGTCGCCCATCGCCAGCACGCGATGTGCGTCCTTACCGGGCCGGATCACGCTCATCACGCTGGCCACGCTGTCCAGCGTCGGGCTGGCAACCGCGTTGATGGCCTGCTTGACGCTGCTCTGAACCTTCGGGTCCAGCGTGGTCTTGATGAGGTACCCCTTGCGGGCGACATCCTGTTTGCTGATCCCGGCCTTCGCCAGGTATTCCAGGGCGTAGTCGCAGAAGAAGGCCCGATCACCCGCCGCGATACAGCCCTGCGGCAGGGGAGTCGGCTTCGGCAGGATGCCCAGGGGCTGTTCCTTGGCCGCCTGAAGTTCTTCGGCCAGATCCGGCAGATTCTCGATCATGGTGTCCAGCACCAGGTTCCGCCGGTCCAGGGCACCGGTCGGGTTGGTGTAGGGGTTGAGTGAGCTGGTGGACTGCACCAGTCCCGCGAGCAGCGCGGCCTGCTGCCAATTCAACTGGTCCGCGTCGATGCCGAAGTAGACCCGGGAGGCGGATTGCACGCCGTAGGCGCCGTTGCCGAACGGCACCAGGTTCAGGTAGCGGGTGAGGATCTCCGGCTTACTCATGGACTGGTTCAGCGCCAGGGCAAGGCGGATCTCGCGCAGTTTGCGCGCCGGCGTGGTCTCGACGGCCGACTGCCGTTCCGCATCGGTCTCGGCGTTGACCAGGAGATTGAAGTTCTTGACGTACTGCTGCTCGATGGTGGACCCGCCACGGGTGTCGCTCGCGCCCTTGAGGAAACCTGCCAGGCCGGTCAGCGTGCCCGGTATGTCGACGCCGTTGTGGTCGGCGAAGCGTTTGTCCTCGATGGAGACGATCGCCAACTTGATGGTGTCGGCGATCCGGTCGGTGGGCACTTCGAAACGGCGCTGAACGTACAGCGCGGCGATCGGGTTGCCGGCGGCGTCGACCATCGTCGAGACCACCGGGAGTTCGCCGTCGACGAGGTCTGCCGAGCCCTGGACCACCAGATCGGAGGCATGTTTGCCGGCCATCCCGGCACCGCCCACCACCGGGAAGAGCATGGCGGCCACCAACACACCGGCCAGCAGGCACAACAGCGCCATCTTGCGCAGGGTGGACCGGGTCGGGGGGTACTCGTCCGACATGGGCCTCACCCTAGGCTCAGGCGTTGCCGAGGGTCCAAGGGAGTACCCCGAAACGGCCTCGACATGCGCGTGCTGCAGCGGCTCCGGTCAGCCTGCGGCGATGACGACGATCCCGTCCTCGTCGCTGAAAGCGATGTCACCCGGGCGGAAATTGACCCCGCCGAGGCTCAGGACGATATCGCGTTCGCCGGTGGCGGCCTTCGCGCTCTTGCGCGGGTTGGTGCCGAGCGCCTTGATGCCGATGTCCAGGGTCCGCAACGTGGCGGCGTCGCGGACCGCACCGTTGATGATCAGCCCGGCCCACCCGTTGGACCGCCCCAATTCGGCGATTACATCCCCGACCAGCGCGGTGTGCAGCGAACCCCCGCCGTCGACCACCAGTACCCGGCCCGCGCCCGTCTCGGAGAGCACCGACTTCACCAGCGCGTTGTCTTCGAAACATCGGACCGTGGCGATCGGGCCGGCGAACTCCGGCTGACCCCCGAACTGGCGGAACTGCAGGTCACAGCTTCGAACGTCAGGCCCGATCTCGTCGACCAGGTCGGCGGTGGGCCGGAAGGCGACAGCCATGGTCAGCCGCGGCGCAGCCGGCTCAGCACCACCGCCGCCAAACCGACGATCGCCAGGCCGATCGACAGGGGCAACCGCGCCCGGCCGCCGTCATGTGCCGCCGGCGGTACGGGCGGGGAGCCGGGACCGCGACCCGCCGACAGCGCGGCGCGGGGAGGCGCGGCTTCCAGTGCCTGCGCCTCGTGACCCGGTGGGAGGGCGAGGTGCGGAGGCTGCGGAGCCGGGGCCTTCTCGGCTGCCGTGGCGGGGGACTTCGGAGCAGGACTCTTTGCGGCCGGGGCCTTCTTGGCACCCGCCTTCTTCGCCGGGGCCTTCTTTGCGGGGGCCTTCTTCGCGGCCTTCGTTACGGCCTTGGCGGGCGCCTTCTTGGCGGCCGGCTTCCTGGCGGGCGCGGGCGGAACCGCCCCGGCACCGTTGTCAGGCCCGTCCTGCGGGTCTGCCATGTGAGGCTCCTTCGTGTCCTGCTCAGCGTTGAACCGCGCACCGGTTCCGAGTCGTGCACATCATGCCAGGAACGGGCTCAGTACCGGCGTCGCAACGCCCACCCGGCTGCGACCGCGATCAGGATCACCGTTCCAACCGCGAATGGCCACAACGGAATCCGGGCGCCCTGTGCCGGAGCGGCTGCCGCCGGGCCCGGTGTCCCGCCGCCGGCCGCGGCCACGGTGAAAGCCCAGGACCCGGCAACCACGTGGCCGTCGGCTGATGTCACCCGGTAGTTCACCGTGTAGCGGCCGGACGGTCCCAGCGGTCGGACGCCGACGCTGAGCACCGCGCCCCGGACCTCGGGTTCCCCCGAGGACCACAGATTGCCGTCGGGTCCGACCACCGTCATCGCGGCGAATGCCGGCTGCAGGTCCTCGTTGAACGTGGCGCTCACCCGGTTCGGGCCGGCACTCAGGGCGGCATCGGCGGCTGGCTCGCTCGAGGTCAGCACGGTGTGAGCCGACGCTGTCGGGGTGGTCGCGGCGAGGGCCGCGCCCAGCAGTAGCCCTAGGACGGTCGCGATCAGCCTCGGCGGCACTAGAGAACCCCGAGCCGGGCCAGGATGTCGGCGTCGATCCCGTCGAGTTGCTCGCTGATGGAGGCCTGGGCGGGCCGGCGACGTTGTCCCGGCATGTTCTCGGCGGCCGTCACCGCCGCCGACAGGGCTGCCAGCCGGGCGGTGACCGCGGCCACGAACTGTTTGGTCTCGGAATCTTTGGGGTTGGCCTCGGCCACCAGGCGCAGGGAGTGCTCGGCGCCCGCGATCCGCGCCGACAACCGACCGCCCTGGCCGGAGAACTGGCCGAGCTGGGTCAGCGGGACACCGAGGCGGTCCGCCCGGCGTTCGTCGATCACGCCGCGGGCTGCGATCGCTGCGCGGTAGGCGACCGGAACGACGACCGGGGCCAGCAGGCGTGAGGCGGTGAGCGTGCGGCGGATCCGCCCGGGTGCGAGCACCTTGCCCTCCCGGGCGGTCCGCAGCTGGGTCTCGGCCACCTTGACCGCGGTGCGGTCGATATCGCGCTGGGCCTTCAGCTGCGCTTTGACCGCCTTGTTCTCCGCCCGTTCGGTGGCCTTGATGCGCTTGCCTTCGTTCTTCGCGGCGAGCTTGGCCTCCATCTTGGCCTTGGCTTTGAGAGCACGGGCTTCCGCGCGCCGGGTCGCGCGGCTCTTCCGCTTGGTGAACAGGCCCATCGCAGCTGCCTCTCGAGTAGATGGCGGCGGTCGGCCGGATGCGCCGACGCCTGGCTGAACCCTAGCGTCCGGCATAAGCCGCAGTTGCGCGACCTGCGGATATGCCACAATCAATCGGTCCTGCAAACCTGGCGCCCACCGGGCGCCCGTCATGTCGAGGGATGTTCGTGAACCGGTCGCGACGGCGCGCCACGGTGATCTGCTGGGCGATCGCCGCGGGTGTGCTGTACGGCGGCCTCGCGCCGGCTCGTGCCGAGCCGCCCGAGTCCGATGCGACCGGAACCGCCGAAGGATCGGTCGGCAGTGCCGCCGAGGACTCCGCGGGCCCGCGCCGGCCGAGTCACCAGGCTCCCGCGGGGATGCGTGTGGGCCGGTTGCCGCCCGGTACCCGGGCGGGCCGCCAACCTGCCGGCCCGCCCGCGCCCGCCCCCGGCGGCGCAGACCACCACGGCCACGAGTGGGAGTGCCGGTGGTGGCCGGTCGTCGTGACCCCACGGTCGGTGGATAACGACCGCCGAGGATGGCTCGGCATCCCGATTGCGGCCGCGGTGCCGGTCAGCGTGCCGGTCCCGGTTCCCCTCCCCGGGGCCGTCCCGAGTGCCGTCCCGAGTGCCGTCCCGAGTGCCGTCGCCGGGCCGCCCGCCGGCCTACCGATCCCCTCGATGCCGGTGGAACCGCCGGCCCCGCCCGCTGCGCCCGCTGTCGGCCCGACCACCCCGGGGGGACTCCTTCAGCCCGGCCCAGCGCCCGCTGTTACACGGTCGACGCCGTCGATCGGGGTCACCACCGGGCCCCTGCGTCTGCGAGCGGACTTCAGCGCAGCCCCGCCGGCTTCGGTGCGTCCGGGTTATCCGGAGTACCTGCGTCGCGCCGACATCGCCCAGATGGCATCGGTGGCGCTGCCCGGGCTGGCCGCGATAGCCGGAATGACCGCGCTCGGCGGGGTTGTGGGCTATCGCCAGGCCAGAGCCGCCTACCTGCTGCGGGCGGCCGGGGCCGGCCGGTTCCTCCGGTGAGCGCCGACCGTCGCGTCACCCGGGCGGTCAACGAGGTGCTGGCGCGGGCGCCCCGACGGGGCGAGGTCAGCCTGGCCGCGTTGGTAGCCGCCGTCGGGGCCGGTCGCGGACGGTCCATCGAGGTCACCATGGCCGAACTGCCGCCGGGCGTCTCCGGGCAGTGGCGTCAGTACGTCGATCGCGATGAATTCCTGATTCAGGACGGACTGCCCACCGCGGACCGCACCCTCGCCCACGAACTCGGGCACCTCGTCCTCGGCCACGATGGCATGCCCGTCGCCGAGGTGGCCCGGGAGGCGACGGAGTTTGCCGGCGACGACCTCATCGGCTACATGCTCAACCAGCGCACCGGGTGTATGGGGCCTGGCGGAGAGGACGTCGAGCAACAAGCCGAGGATTTCGCGGCCCTGCTGCTGCACCGGCTCGGCCGGTTGCGCAGCGACCGGTCCTCGATCGTCCAGATCCGCCTCGGAGAGGCGTTTGGTTGATCGTCTGGGTCCTCGCTGGGCTGCTCGGAATGGCAACCGGACTACGGATCGGATGGGCCCTGGTCAACCGGCAGTCGGTCGTCAGTGCGGCGATGATCGTGGCGCTGGGCAGTCTCGCGGCGATGGCCGCACTGATCTGGTCGCCGCTGACCCTGCTGGTCGACACCGCATTGGGCTGGCCGAACATCTCCATCGGTCTCAGTCGGGTGGCGCTTGTCGCCTCCGTCGCCGGAAGTGCCGTGATGATCACCTCGGTCGCCTCCACTCGATCACCTGCGGCCACCCGTCGGCTTGCGCTGGCCCAGTACTGCCTCGCGGCCGGGATCGCAGCGATCACGCTGGCGCTGTTTCTGACCGGCGGGCGCCAACCGGAGATGGCCCCCGAGGAGTACCTGGCCCGAAATCTCGGCACCGCCGGGGCCGCCCTGGACTGGCTGGTCCCGCTGCTCTTCGTGCTGCCGGCCGCGACGGTGGTGTCCTGGGTCGGGATGCGGATGTCCAACGCCAGCCGCCGGGGCCGGGCCGTGTTCCTGTTCACCGCCGGGATCGCGCTGATCGTCGCGGCCAGCGCCGTCGTCCTGATCCGCGCACTGGGCACGGTTCCGGCGGACAGTCACCTGATGGGCGTCGGCACGGCGGTTGCCCTGCTGCTGTGCGCGATGGCAGTCGTCGCCGTGGGGGCCCTGTTGCCGGCCGTCGAGGACTGGGTGGGCGCTCGCCGCGACATGCGGCTCATCGAACCGTTGCGACGGGAGATGCAACGTCGCCACCCGGACATCGGCATCGGGGTGCGCCCCCGCGGTCCGCTGGTATTCCGGGTAGCCGAACGACTGTCGCTGATCTCCGACGCGCTCTACCTCGAAGGCCTACGGGCCCAGGAGCAGGCCGGGAATCCTGGCGCGCAGCCAGGCCCCGGTGTGGATCCGGCGCATCAGGCGCTGGCTGTCGCGCGGTGGGTCAAGGCCGGTTCTGCCGGCGTCGGCGAGGCCTATCCGGGTCGCGGTTGGCTCCGCCAGCCGGCGACGTGCTCGGACCGGGAGTGGATCCTCGAGATAGCGCGCCAGTATCGCGACCTGGAACGTTAGCGAGGTCTCAACTGTCGAGGTGTTCCCGGCGGCGCAACTCGTCGACTTTCTCCACCACGTCCTGCTGGGCTTCCGGAGACAACCCCACGGTGCGGGCGGCAATCCGTCGCACACCCTCGTCGCGCATATTGGCCAGCCAGGCAAGCTCCCGGTCGAGCTTCTCGAAGTACTCGTCGTCGGTGAAGTACTCCGGCTTGATCCGGAAGAAGTTGGCGAGCGCGGTCATCGTTGCCGAGGACGGGTTCGTGCGGTTGCCGGAGCGCAGCTGAGACAGGTACGGAGCGGACATGGTGATTCCCTCCGCCTTGAGGTGGGCGATCACCTCGGCGGAGGTGTGCGGGCCACGGCCCGGCGGGTACACCGTGTCGAACAGCCGGTTCAGCCGCGCGGCAAACGTCGTACTCATCGCATGTCCTCCAGTTGCGAGCAACACTGTGGCCGCCCTCAAAGTATTTGCTGCTCAATGTAGCCCCAGATGTCCGATCAACCAAGTGCAAACTCCCCTCCGGCCTGCAATTCGCGTCACACCGGTCGATCGGGTCCGGATCGTGCGCTAATCCCGGTTGCTGTTCCCGCGGTATTGGACCGAATAAAGGCCTGTTCAGAAGGTCAATGCTGGGTGGGCAGCCGGCGCGAGGGCGCGCTGCCCCCGGCGCGAGCCGCGGGGCGGATCAGGGAGGGTTGGCTACCACGACTTCCTTCGTGTTCCGACGATCGCCCATTTGCTGGATAGCCTCAGGAAATCTTCAGGCCCCACTCAGGTTCGGTATGGGTCTCAGGCTGCGAGCAACATCGCCAGAATGGCGGTGTCCGGGTGGCTGATTGGATCCACCCCGACCCGGCTGATGATGTTCGTGACGGTGCCGTCGGCCTCGGCCTCGACCCAGGCGGCCCGGTGTTCCAAGCCGAGATGCGGCAGGCCGGGAAGCAGAACGCATCCTGACGCGGCGCCTCGGCACTCTGGCAGGGACGGCGTTGTCTCCGACGGCGGATGCAGCATCATCAAGGCCGGCGGCTGCCGGTCGGCGAAGTGGCCGGGTGGTACGGCCGTGTCGCCCACCACGGTGCCCTCGGCGAGCACCAGGCCGACGGTGCCGGGCTGCGGCCGGTCCGGCAATTCCTCCCGGACCCCGAAAATCGTGGTGGTCGACAGCAAACCGGGCAGCGACGCGACGCGGACGGCCATGGTCAGCAACTGGGCCCACTCCTTGGTCGAGTTGGGCCAGCGCCCGGAGACCACGAACCCCTTCAGGGCACCACGGGAGTGGAAGGGGGCTATCTCGACTGCACGCCCTGACGGATCCATCTCGCCTCCGCGACACTCGACGCAATTCCAGCGCGACACGACAGCGGGTCGGTTCGGAACAGCATGGGGTATCGCGGCACTGGCAGGCAAGGGGACACGAGTGCCAATTCGTGAAACGGGGGCGCCGCGATCAGCGCGCGCCCCCGCGTCAGCGTTCGCTGGTCAGCCGAAAATGAGGCCCTTGGTCTTCGACGTCGCGGCCGCGAAGCGGTTCTGGACGTCCTCCCAGTTGACCACGTTCCAGAACGCCTTGACGTAATCCGCCTTGACGTTCTTGTACTGGAGGTAAAAGGCGTGCTCCCACATGTCCACCTGGAGCAGTGGGATGATGCCGAGCGGCACGTTGGCCTGCTGGTCATAAAGCTGGAAGGTGAGCAGCTTGTCGCCGAGGCTGTCGTAGCCGAACACCGCCCATCCCGAGCCCTGCAGGCCGTTGGCCGCCGCGGTGAACTGGGCGCGGAACTTGTCGAAGGACCCGAAGGCGTCGTCGATGGCCGCCGCCAACTCACCGGTCGGCTTGTCGCCGCCGTGGGGAGACAGGTTCTTCCACCAGATGGAGTGGTTCACGTGCCCACCGAGGTGGAAGCCGAGGTTCTTCTCGTTGAGGAAGATGGCGCCGTGGTCGTCGTTGGCGCGTGCCTCCGCGAGCTTCGCGACGGCGGCGTTCGCTCCGGCGACGTAGGCGGCGTGGTGCTTGCTGTGATGCAACTCGTTGATCTGGCCGGAAATGTGGGGCTCCAGAGCGCCGTAGTCCCAGTCCAAATCAGGCAAGGTGTACTCAGCCACGTGATTCATTCCTCTCGGTCCTCGCATCGGTCCACTCGAAACATCAACACTGCTCTATGACCGGCACGCACCGCAAGGACGCCGTGGGGGCCGATCCCGACCCGGCGTGACCGCCTGCGTCGACCGCGAGATCGGGCGGGACCGCTACAACAACACGATGAGTGCGAGGATTCCGAGCAGGACGAGCGCGATGACAGCGCCGCGCAGGGCCGCCAGCTGGTAGGACCGGTTGCACGGCGACGAGACTGCGGTCCACGGGGAGGCCGGGGAAGCCGATGGCGAGTCAAATGGGCCGGCGGCCATCAGAACCACCTGACCTGCGTGTTCAAAATTCCATCCCCCTGCGAGTCCCGTGAGGTTTGTCACAACGTCGGCTGAGACCGCGATCATAGCCGCCGTTACACCGATGTTTCAAAGCGATGTTTCACAGCGATGTTTCACGGCGATGCGGCAAAACCTCCCTTCCGGCGAACCCTGTGGGCCGGACCCGAACCGCCGCCCGCGGCGGCGTGTCGCGTCGCGTGTCGTCTTCGGGCGTTGGACGGTTAGCCCGCCGAGAGACTTCGCTCGTGGTCGTGGCACCTGTTGATATCGGGCGTGTCCCGTCGGCGCGTTATCCACATCTGGGCCCCTGACGGACGAAGACTGGGCGTTCACGATCGTGATGCGCCACCGCGGTGCTGTGGATAAACCTGTGGAAACTGTGGATAGCCCTCTGCTTGCTGAGCGCCGGTCCCCGCCAATGCGGCATCTGGTGCCACAAATGTGCGCGGCGATGTGCGCGGCGATGTGCGCGGCAATCGGCCTGTCGGGGGCTCGCTTAGGCTGGTGACCGTGATGCAAGTGTGCTCCCGGTGCGGGACACGGTGGAACGTGCGCGACCGTCAGCGAGTCTGGTGTCCCCGCTGTAACGGCCCACTGCTGCCGCCGTCGAGTCCGCCGGTGGCACATCCATCCAGCCGGCCTCCCGGACACCCGTCGGGGGCGCCGTCCACCCCCTCGCGACTGCCCTCGGGCTTCCGGTGGATCGCAGTGCGGCCGGGACCGCCGCCGCCGCCGAGGCGCCGGCGTCGCCCGCTGGGGCCGACACCCCGCTACCAGGCGATTCCCCGGTGGGGTCTGATCGACACGATCGGCGTTCCAGTCGAGTCGGGCACGTCGCCGGAGCGGCGAAGCGCGTCGCCGACACTCGTGCGCGCGACTCTGCTGGCCGCGTCGGCGATCTTCGCGCTGGCGGCAGCCGCTCACGTGCTGCGCTACGTGCTGTTGCTGATCAATCGCACCACGCTGCTTCCGCCGTTCGTCGCGATCGGCGCGCTGCTCGCGGGTGTGCTGGTCAGCTTCGCCGCGATCGCCGCGGTCATCGCGACCGCGGCAGTCAGCACCTCCTGGCTGATCGCAAGACGGGCGGAGGTGTTCGCCCTGCACGGTCAGGGTGACCCGAGGCCGGCGTGGTCGCTGTGGGCGGGTTGCCTGATCCCGGTGGTCAACCTGGTGTGGGCTCCGGTGTACGTGATCGAGCTGGCCCACGCCGAACGGATTCAGGTCCGCCAGCGCGGTCCCATCACGATGTGGTGGATCGCGTGGGTGTTCGCCACCGCGATCTCGGGGTGGGCCATCTGGACCAGCTCGGCCACCGAGCCGCAGGGGGTCGCCGACAACACCGTCACCATGATCGTCGCCTATCTGGCTGGCCTTGCGGTCCTGGTGCTGCTGTGGCGGGTCTTCGACGGTTTCGTGCGTAGGCCGGTGGACCGGCCGCAGCACCGGTGGGTGATCGTGCCCGAGAACCCGACCGCCGCGACCGAGGCCGACGAATCGCCATCGACGGTTGAGTCCGGAGACCGGGAACCGGCAGCATAGGGGTATGCCGACCGCCGCCGCCCCCGGGGCGCACCCGTTCGTGGTCGCCCATCGTGGTGCGTCGGCGGACCGCCCCGAACACACCCTGGCCGCCTACGAGCTGGCACTGCAGGAAGGTGCGGACGGGGTGGAGTGCGATGTCCGGCTCAGCCGTGACGGCCACCTGGTGTGTGTGCACGATCGTCGGGTGGACCGAACCTCGACGGGGAGCGGGTTCGTCAGCGATATGACCCTGACCGAACTGCGTGGACTCGACTGGGGCGCGTGGCACGGCAGCTGGCGGGCCGACGGCAGTCATGGCGACACCGGGTTGCTGACACTCGAGGATCTGGTGAAGCTGGTGCTCGACTGGCAGCGGCCGGTGAAGATGTTCATCGAGACCAAACACCCCGTCCGCTATGGCGCGTTGGTGGAGAGCAAGGTGCTCGCCCTGCTTCACCGCTACGGCTTGGCGGCTCCGCCGTCGGCGGACCTGTCTCGCGCGGTGGTCATGTCGTTCTCCGCCGCCGCGGTGTGGCGGATCCGGCGTGCCGCGCCACTGCTGCCCACGGTCCTGCTCGGGGAGACGTCCCGGTATCTCGGCGGTGGTGCCGCGACGACGGTCGGCGCGACCGCCGTGGGTCCGTCGATCGCCACTCTCCGGGAGCACCCTGAACTGGTGGACCGGGCAGCCGCCCAGGGCCGCGCGATGTACTGCTGGACCGTCGACCACTACGAGGACGTGGAGTTTTGCCGCGATATCGGAGTCGGCTGGATTGCCACCAACCATCCGGGCCGGACCAAGGAGTGGCTCCAGAACGGTCTGACCGGGGCCGGCCGCGACTGACGCCACTGACCTGACCCGACGGGGGCGTGTCCCCGCTCAGGGCTGCCCGTCGATCACCTCCTGCGGCACGGGCAAATCGGAACGCAGCGCGTCGAACAACGCGCCGGCCGCCACGGAGTCCCAGATCACCACCGAACCCGAGTCGTTTCCGGTGAACTCCGCGATCGGGACGGTCAGCGTCCCGGGGGCTTCCCGGAGTGCCCAGCCCAGCGCCGCCAGGTTCCACACGTGGGTGTCGAGGTCGACGGTCAGCGCGGACACCGCGGCACGCGGCGTCGCATACCAGCGCCACGGGTTGAGCCAGACCGACGGGCTCCGGGCGCGGCGCAGCATCGCGGCCATGAACTCACGCTGATGCACCATCCGGTCGAGGTCGGCCCGCGGGGTGGCCCGTGAGCGGACGTAGCCCAGTGCTTCGACGCCGCCGAGTCGCTGGCAGCCCGCCGGTAAGTCGATCCCGGCCAGCGGATCGTTGATCGGATAGTCCGGACACACCTCCACGCCGCCCACGGCGTCGACGACCTCGCCGAAGCCGGCGAAACCCACCTCGGCGTAGTGATCCAGTCGCAGTCCGGTGTTCTCCTCGACGGTCCGGGCGAGCAGGGGTGGCCCACCCTCGGCGAAGGCCACGTTGATCTTGTCCATGCCCCAGCCCGGAATCTCGAGATAGGAGTCCCGGGGAATGGACACCATCGTGGCCTGTTGGCCGGAGAGGAGCGCGGGGATGTGCACCAACAGGATGGTGTCGGTGCGGCCGTTGCCGAGATCCCCGCCGGTGGACAGCTCGCCCTGTTGCTGTTCGGTGAGATCCGCCCTGCTGTCCGAGCCGACGAGCAGCCAGTTGGTTCCACTCGCTGCCGGGGGCCGCCCGTCGTAGTCCCCGAACACCGGGACCCGCCGCAGTGAGGCTTCGACCCAGATCGCGCTCGCCAACGTCGCAGTGAGGATCGCCAGCCCGAAAGCCATGACGCTGAGCAGGATTCGCCGGGCCCGGCGTGGTTTACGGCGTTGCGCGGGCGCGGGTCGTTCCGTCGGACGGCGTTGCGGCGCGGCGGGTCGGTCCGATGGGCGTCGACGCGGTTCCGTGGCCGGCATCCGCGGCGGCGGACCGGCCGGCTTTCTGCGCGGCGGCGGGGCAATCGGTGGGGGAGGCGGGGGGGTTGACAGCGGGGGAGGCGGCCGGTGAGGCGTTCGGCGAGGTGGCGGGGGAGGGCGCCGCGTGGGGGACAGAGCGGGAAACGACTGTGGCACGGCGAGCGCGGGGCGGGGCGGTGGGTGCGCAACCGGCGTCCGGGGTGGCCTCGGGTGCGGCGGGCGGTGGCCGGGAACGCGGCGGATGACCTGCGAGGGCTCCGGAAGACGCGGCGGTGCCGGGGGGCGTACCCGCGGTATCCGATCTGTCGGCGCGTCCTCGTCCACAGCCTCAACCTACGCGGGGGAGGCGACCTTCAGCGGAGCCAATCCACCTGGTCGGCCAGGAGGACGTAGCCGACGAAAGCCACCGTGTCGATGATCCCGTGTGCGATGACGAGCGGCCAGAGTCTGCCGGTCTTGCACCAGGCGTATCCGAACACCAGTCCCATCACGACGTTACCCAGACCCGCACCGAAGCCCTGGTAGAGGTGGTAGACGCCGCGCAGCAGGCTGGACACCGCCACGGCCGCGGACGGGGTGAGACCGAGTTGGCGCAGCCGGGTGATCAGATAGCCCACGACGACCACCTCCTCGGCGAACCCGTTGGCGAAGGCCGCCAGCACCAACACCGGGATGCGCCACCACGAGGTGTGTAGGCCCGAGGCTTCCACCTCGGCGTTGAGCCCCAGGGTCCGGGCGGCCAGGTACAGCAGCAGGCCGGGGATGCCGATCACTGCGGCCAGGCCCAGGCCGCCGAGGACGTCGGCGGACAGCCGCACGCGGCCCAGTCCGATCCCCGCCGGGGTGATCCCGCTGCGCCACAACAGGTAGAGCGCCAACCCGCCCCAGGCCACCAGCTGGCCGACCGAGACCAGATTGAGCCCCAGATTGACGAGGTCGTAGCGGGACTGATCGGGGTTGAGCCGCACCCGGTAGCTCGGCAATCCGGACAGCACCGCGTCGGTCAGCCTCAGCACGGCGACAACGGCGCTCACACCGAAGCTCACCGCCAGCATGACCGCGATCTCGATGCGGATCGCGCGCCGGTCGGGCTCGAGGAACTCGCCGGGACTGGCGCTCACGCCGTCACGGTAGCGGGCCGCGGCCGGCCGGGCTGCCGGAACCCGACCCGATAGGGTTGCGGCGTGGCCCGTATCGCCTATCTCGGCCCCGAGGGGACCTTCAGCGAAGCGGCGCTGTTGAGGATGAGCGCCGGGGGAATGGTCCCCGGCGGGGGTGAGCCGGATGCCTGCCCGACGGAGAGCACCCGGGCCGCCCTGGAGGCGGTCCGTTCCGGTGCTGCGGACTTCGCGTGCGTGCCGATCGAAAACTCCATCGAGGGCAGCGTGCTGCCGACCCTGGACAGCCTGGCCACGGGATCGGCGTTGCAGATCTACGCCGAGCTCACCCTCGGGGTGGCTTTCAGCATCGTCACCCGACCGGGTGTCGCGCCCGACGATGTGCGGACGGTAGCGGCGTTTCCGGTGGCCGCCGCCCAGGTGCGGCTCTGGCTGGAGGACCACCTGCCCGAGGCTGAAGTCGTGCCGGCGAACTCCAACGCCGCCGCGGCCCGCGACGTGGCCGAGGGCCGCGCAGACGGCGGGGTCAGCACGACACTGGCCGCGCGACGTTACGGGCTCGCGACGATTGCCGAGGATGTCGTCGACGAGCCCAATGCCCGAACGCGTTTCGTCCTGGTCGGCCGTCCCGGACCGCCGCCCCCCCGCACCGGCGCCGATCGCACGTCGGTGGTGCTGCGGATCGACAGCGCACCCGGTGCCCTGGTGGCGGCCATGAACGAGTTCGGCATTCGCGATATCGACCTGACCCGCATCGAGTCGCGGCCCACCCGGACCGAACTCGGCAGCTACCTCTTTTTTCTCGACTGCGTGGGCCACATCGATGACAGCGCCGTGGCCGAGGCGCTCAAGGCCCTGCATCGGCGGTGTGCGGGGCTTCGCTATCTCGGATCCTGGCCGACCGGCGCCGCGGTCGGCGCGGTTCCGCCGCAACTCGACGGGGCCGAGCAATGGCTGGAGCGGCTGCGCCGGGGAGCGCCGTGAGCGGCCGGCTGATCCTGGTCCGGCACGGCCAGTCGCACGCCAACGTCGAACGCCGGCTCGACACCCGGCCACCGGGAGCCGAACTCACCGAACTCGGTGTGGATCAGGCCCGCGAGTTCGCACGATCGAGGTCCGGACCGCCCGGGGTGCTGCTGCACTCGGTGGCGCGCCGCGCGGCCCAGACCGCGGAGGCGATCGGCGCCGAGTACGACCTGAGCCCGGCTGTGGTCGACGGGATCCACGAGGTGCAGGCCGGCGATCTCGAGGACCGCAACGACGACGACGCCATCGCCGAGTTCAACCGTGTCTACCAGTGCTGGCACGAGGGTCATCTCGACATCGCCATGCCGGGCGGAGAGACCGGCCGCGAGGTACTCGACCGATATCTGCCGGTGGTTACCGAACTGCGTTTGCGCTACCTCGATGACCAGGACTGGACGCAGGACATCGTGGTGGTCAGCCACGGCGCGGCCATCCGGCTCGCGGCCGCCACGCTCGCCGGGGTGGACAGCAGCTTCGTGCTCGACCACCACCTGGCCAACACCGAGGCGGTGGCCTTGGCGCCGATCACCGACAGCCGCTGGAGTTGTGTGCGGTGGGGCTCGCGAACCCCGCCCTTCTACCCTGAGCCGGACGTCCATCCCGTGCAGGATGCGCTAAGGGCCGCCGACCCCATGGGTTGACCTAGACCGCCCACCGCTGGGCTGCCGGAATGCCGCAGTCGCACCCGACGGCGCCGCAGTCCATGCTCAATGCGTGCAACAGGATCTCGGGATGCTCGCAATCCGGTTCCGTGCACTCCGCACGCTGCCCGGGGTGGCTGATGAGCGTTCCATGACAATGCGGTCGCCCGGCCCGGCATTGCCGGCAGTCGTTGACCATCAACCCTTCCTAGCATCGCGGCGCGATGGCGCGGGCCCGCCGCGCCGCGGCGGCGCTCCGGTGCTGCGATACCCTCGGCGGGTGCGCGTCGGCGTGTCGCCGTCCCCGGCGGTGTCCCCGGGCGGCACGTGGTGAACCCCTCTGAACCGGGCTCGGAGCACGCCGTACCCACCAGAGTGTGTCCGCGGTGCCGAACCGTCGTTCCGGCCGGTGTTTTCTGCGGCTGTTGTGGCTGGCAGATGGACCGACCGGTCGGTCCACGCCTCATCATGCTGCGCCCCGCGGTGTTCGCCGTCGCACCCAGCGAGCGGGTGCTGGTGCCGATGGTCACCAGCACGCTGTTCCCGCACCTTCCCCAGGCCTACCGCAACCCATTCCGGATCGGGATGGTCGGCATGCTCGCCGGCGTCGTGATCTTCTCGGCGTCCGGGCTCCTGGGGCCGCTGGTGACATTGGCCGCGCTGGGCGTCCCGCTGCTGTTCCTGCTCTACATGTGGCAATCGGATCTGTTGCGGGACACCCCCAACCATGCCCTGGTGATCGCCGCGGTCCTGGGTGCGGTGCTGGGAGCCGGGTGGGTACTGGGCACCGGAGGGCTCGTTGCCCGCGCGTACGGCATCCCGATGGCGGTGGGTTTCACCCTGGAGAACGTCGTCGGGGTGGGCCTGTTCATCTCGGTGGGTGGGGCGTTCCTCATGGTCCTCCCGGCCGTGGTGGTCCGGCTGTTGCGCCCTCCCACCCGAGACTCCCTGGACGGATTCGTCATCGGCGCACTCGGGGCGCTGGCGTTTTCCGGTGCGGGGACAACCGTCCGACTGGCGCCGCAGTACGTGTCCGGACTGATCGACAGCGTCCGGCCGCTGCGTCGTTTCATCGAAGCCGTCCTCTACGGCGTCGCCGTTCCGCTGACCGCAGCGTCATTGGGTGGGCTGATCGGCATCCTGCTGTGGTTCCGCCCGGGTCCCCGGGCGGAAAGGCACCCCGGCCGGGTTCGGGCCGTGTTGGTGCTGCTCGCCCTTCTGGTCGTGCTGATCTACTCCACGATCTGGCTGGTCGACGCGGCCCGGCTCCCGAAATTGCCGCAGCTGGGCCTGCACATCCTTTTGACGGCCATCGCTCTGCTCGGTGCCCGCGTCACCCTCCAGTTGGCACTGCTGTACGAGGAGCCCGATCCCTACACCGGACGCCCGGTGCTGTGCGTCCACTGCGAGAAAGTGGTCCCCGACATGCCGTTTTGCCCGGCCTGCGGCGTCGCCGCCCGGGCCGCGTCGCACACCTCCCGGCGGCGCCGCCGGGAGTTCCCACCCCTTCGCCGCGACGGCCACGACAGCACGGCCAGTGCGGACGTATAATCAGGGCTGGTGCCCAATTCGGGCTCGGAAAGTGGGGCTACATCATCATGCGTTCATCGTTGACTCGGAAGTTCGCACTCGTGGCGGGCGCCGCCGCGATCGTCGGAATGGGTGCGCTGAGCGCCTGCAGCAGCGACACCAAAGAGAAGCCGGCCGAGACCACCGCGCCGACCCAGACCTCCGGTGCGCCCTCGTCGAACGTGCCCTCGCCCACCGAGAAGTCCGTCGGCGGCCCCAACTCCTTCTCCCCGACAGTCAAGGCGCGGCCCGCGCCGACCGCGCTGCCGGGCAACGTCATCACCGGCGGCTGACCCGCGGCGCATCGTCAGAGGGTCGGAGGTGTCCCGGCGTTGACCACATGGTTGTCGCGCCGGGTCACCATCGTCGCCCTGCTCCTCGGAGTTGTTCTCGCCGGGACCGTGCTGACCGACCGGCCTCGCGCCGAGTCCGGTCGTATCGGTGGACCGTACGGCGCCCTGTTGGCGGATTCGTCTGATCTCGGGCCGTCCCGAGTTCGGCTCATCCGACTGACCGCTGAGCTCGCACAGCCTGCCCGGCCAGATCGACTGATCGGGTGGGCCGAACGCAACGGGCTGTCGGTGCGCTGGCGCGGCGGGGATCCGTGGGCGGTCATCGAGGGCCCGCCTCCCGCGGTCGCTTCGGCGCTGTCCGTTGACGTGCGCGACTACCGCGGACGCCGCGGTCAAGTGTTCTACGCCTCCCCGCAGCAGCCGCGAGTCCCCGAGGGAGTCCGCTCCGAGGTCATCGGGCTGGGCCGAATCCTGAGCTATACGCCGCACCGCGAGTCGCGGCCCCCGGTGCCGCCCCGTGAGGTGCCCGATCAGGGCCTGAGCCCCGAGGCGCTGTTGCGTGCCTACAACGTGGCGCCGCTGCGTGACGCCGGGTACACCGGCAAGGACGGCACCGTGGTGGTGTTCGCCTTCGACGGGTTCGACCAGGCCGATCTCGATCTGTTCGCCGCCACGTTCAACCTGCCGCCGCTACGTCCCGATGTGGTCGGCGGTCAACCGCCCGCCCGTCGGGGTGAGGCCAACATGGATTTGCAAGCGGCCCATGCGATCGCACCCGATGCCAGGAAGGTCCTGGTCAACGCGCGGCCGACGGTGGAAGGCGACGGGGCCTACCAGAAAATCGCCGAGATGATGGAGGACACCTCCCGCCGCTATCCCGGCGCGGTGTGGAGTTTCTCGATCGGCTGGGGTTGCGACAAACTCATCACCGCCGCCGATCTGGCGCCGGTCCGGGCCGCGCTGGCGGACGCCCAGGCGAAGGGGACGACCGCGTTCGACGCCAGCGGAGATCTGGCCGGACTGGAATGCAAGGGCGGATCCGAATGGTCCGCCCCGCCGCACGACGACAACATCGGCCTTGACGCGGTCGCCTCCATGCCGGAGATGACCAACGTCGGCGGCACCACGCTGTCCACCGCCGCGGACGGCAGCTGGCTGGCCGAGCAGGCCTGGTTCGACGTGCCACTCTCCCAGGGCACCGCGGGCGGGGTGTCGGCGTTGTTCGATCGACCGTACTGGCAGAATGCAATGACTTTCCAGCGGGGCACCCGCCAGCGGCTGACCCCGGACATCTCGGCGGTCGCCGATCCGTTCACCGGCGTGCAGATCGTCTTCGATCAGGAGGTGATCGTCGGCGGCGGCACCTCGCTGTCCGCCCCACTGTGGGCCGGTATGGCGGCGGTGATGAACCAGTACCTGCGCGAGAACGGCGGCCGGCCGCTGGGGGATATCAATCCGACGCTGTACCGCGTCGCCGAGGGAGCGCGGCTGCCCGCCTTCCGCGACATCGTCCTCGGCGGCAACGCCGTAGCCCTCGCCGGACCGGGTTACGACCTCGTCACCGGTCTGGGCACGCCCAACGTCGACAACCTGGTCCGCAACATCCTCGTGCTGCAGAAACTGGCGCCGTGACGACAGCGCAGATCCCGGTGCCCACCATCGAATGCCGGCGTTGCGAGGTTGAGGTACCGGCCGGACACTTCTGCGGACTCTGCGGGTGCAATCCGACCGCTGATCCCACGGAGAGCATGCTCTGGCAGCGCCGCACGGCGTTCGGCGCCGCACCGGGGGAGAGTGTGCTGCGCCCGTATCTGGCCAGTTCGTTGTTCCCCCAGTTGCCCAGCGGGTCACGCCGCCCGTTCCGGGTGATCCTGGCCCTCATCGCCATCGGACTGCTGATCGCGGCCCTGCTGCGGATGCCGGCGCTCGGGATCGCCATCGGTGCGCTCGGGCTTCCGCTGCTGTTCGGCCTGTATCTGCGGGCCTCCGGTGCCGACCGCGACGTGCCGCGCGTCTCCCTGGTCATCGCCGGCGTTCTCGGCGCGCTGCTCGGGACGGCCTGGGTTCTGGTGAGCGGTCATGTGATCGCGAGCAACTTCGGGGTTCCGATGTCGGTGGGCCTGGCCCTGCACCATCTGATGCGGGAGGGTTTCGTCGTCCCCGCGGTCGGGACTCTGCTGATGATCGTGCCGACCGTGGTGATCCGTCTGGTGCGGCCTGGTAGCCGGGAGTCGTTGGACGGCTTCATGATCGGCGCGTTCGCGGCACTGGCGTTCAGCGCGGCGGCGACCCTGACCCGGTTGGCCCCACAGGTGGCGACCGGGCTCATCAACCACAGCCGCCCGGTCGAGGGGCTGGTCATCGAAGGTGTCCTGTGCGGGTTGACGGTGCCGATCAGTGCCGCCGCGGCCGGCGGCATGGTCGGTGTTGCGCTGTGGTTCCACCAGCCGCCGGGCCGGCAGGACCGGGTGGGGACGGCGCTGGGGTTGCTGGCCGCGGCGGCCATGGTGACGCACGCCGCGGTGGGCGTCATCGACATCGTCGGAGTGCCCCAGCTCACGATGGTCCTGAGCCATCTGGCCCTCACCGCGGTGGCGCTGTTGGCGCTGCGGGTGGCGCTTCAACTGGCTCTGCTGCATGAGGCTCATGATCAGATCCGCCAGGATCAGCCGCTGCTCTGCCCGCACTGCGAACATGTGGTGCCCGATATGGCCTTCTGTCCGGCCTGCGGGGCGGCCACCCGGGCGTCCTCGCAGGAGTCGCGGCAGGAGCGCCGGGGGCTCGGGCGCCCGCAGCGGGTGGCCGACGGAGCGGAGCTGCCCGACGAGCCGGACGGCACACCCGAGGACGCCTTTCCGGGCTACGCGCTGCCTGCGGTGGCCTATGCCGCGCCCGCGATCCGGCGGCCGCGGTTCAGCTGGCTGCTCGGCCGTTGGGGCATCGTGATCATGACGGTGGTGGTGGCACTGGGAGCGTCGGCACTGGTGCTGACCCCCAAGATCGCCCATTTCATGTGCCCGCCGGATTGCGGGCGGCCGCCGACCGGAACACCGGTGATGGGCCTACCTCGCTTCACGGCCGCTGACGGGGACTTCTCGGTGGCCTATCCCGCCCCCGGGTCGGCTTACGCCATCACGACCGAGGCGCGCGGTGTCACGGCGCGGTTCACCGGCGGTGACGGCGGAGTCATGCAACTTTTCGCCGAGCCGGCGAAGGGCCGCCCGGCGCGTGAGGTCGTCCAGGCCGTGCTGAGGAAGGCCTACCCCGACGCCAGGATCGACTACGAGATCCCCAACGCGATGGTCGGCTATCAGCCCGGCTACGGGGTGGTCGCCGACGCCTGGCCACAGACCACGAATGCGACCTTCAGCCGGGTGCGGATCGTCGTCACCGCGGCGGTCCGAAACGACCTCGCGCTCATCGCTTTCGCCGCGGGGCCGTTTCGTGCGTTCGGACCCGACTTCGGCCCCGGGCCGCCGTCCGGGGCGAACCTGCAACTCGCCCAGGATATGGGCAAGTACGTCAACAGCTTCCAGTGGCGCGGCGACCCGCCACGCTGATCGGGAGCTGAGAACGGCTCACCCCCAACCCAGTTCGTGCAATCGATCGTCATCGATGCCGAAGTGGTGCGCCAGCTCGTGGATCACCGTGATGGCGACCTCCTCGACGACGTCGTCCTCGGTGTCGCAGATCTCGAGCAGGCTCTCCCGGAAGATCGTGATCGCGTCGGGCAGCGCCCCCGCGTAGCTGGAGTCCCGTTCGGTCAGCGCGATGCCCTGGTAGAGGCCGAGTAACTCCGGATCCTCCGGGTCGCGTTCGGCCACCAGTACCACCACGTTGTCGATCGCCTCGGCGAGCTCGGGCGGGATCAGGTCGAGCGCGTCGGAAACCAGTTCCTCGAAGCGCTCGGGGCTCATGCTGACGGGCACTAGGCCGGGGCGTTGGAGCCCGGTGCCGACGGCGGCAGCGGCAGATTGAGCCGCTCCTCGGGGATCGCCGGCGGGGGCACCGGGGGCTGGCCGTTGATGAGCACCGGCCCCTTGGCGCTGTTGATCAGGGTGGCCCAGCCGCCGTTGCCGAGCGTCGCGCCGATGCTGCACGACACCTGGCGGCTGCCCGCGGTCCAGCTGGGGAGTGAGACCGTGCTGTAGATCAGGGTCAGGGTGGTGTCACGCAACTCGACCGGCGCCAGATACCCCTCGGTCAGCGAGGTGCAGACCTCCTTGATGAAGGCGTCCTGGTCGATCTCCGGTGGCACCCCGCCGGGAAACTTCTCGGCCAGGTTCACGGCGCCGGTGACCTCCATGGCGTGCGGGGCCGAGCAGTCCACCGGCGCGTCGTTGGGCTGGTTGGTCGCCGGGTCGATACCCAGGCAGGTCCCCGCCGGCCAGATCTTGGACTGGTCGAGGTCGGCAACCCTGCCCTGGAAGACCAGCTGCCGGTTGCCCGGGCCGGGAAGCTGGAGACCGCACAGCATCCGTCGCTCGCCGGACAGCTTCCACGCCTTGTCTCCGGCCCACAGCAGGCTGATGCTGAATCTGCTGTTGGGGTCGTACTTGACGCCGAGGTAACGCTCCACGGCCGGCTCGCACTGTTCCAGGCTGATCTGCTGGATCCGCGCCGGGCTGGGCGGCTCGGCGTCGGGCCCGTACTCCTCGCCGGGGTAGGCCCGCATATCGACGGAATCGGCGACCTCGAAGCGGTGATCGCCGCGGCACTCGACGATGCCGGCCATGTCCGGGGCGTTGTCGGGCCAGTTGAGGCAGTCCCCGGGTTTGGCGTCGGCGAAGGCGGGATTGGCGGTCGGTCCGAGCTTGTCGGCGACGGCCGCGCCACGCAGCGGCCCCGGGACGCCGATCGGCAGTGCGGTGACCACCCCGGCGATCAGGAGCCCGCCCAATGCGGTCAGCAGCAGCACGCGCCGGGTGGACGCGGCGCGCAGGCTGCCGAACGTGCTGGGTGTCTGCTCGCCCTCGGCCTGCGCATCATCGACCGTCGGCTGCTCGGATAGCTGAACCATTGGCTCCATTGTGGCAGGCCCGCCGCGCGGCGTGACAAGTGCCGGCCCCCGACCGTTACGGGGTTGTGCTGTCCATCCCGGGCGCGCGGCCACGCCGAGGTGCCGGGGACAGCCCCCGAGCGGGCCGAAAGTAGGGTTCAGAACGTGATCGACCTGAAGCTGGTGCGCGAGGACCCCGACGCGGTGCGCCGGTCGCAACTCAGCCGCGGAGAGGATCCCGCGCTGGTGGACATGCTGCTGGACGCCGACACCGCGCGACGGGCGGCGATCTCGGCCGCCGACACGCTGCGTGCCGAGCAGAAGGAGGCCAGTCGGAGCGTCGGTTCGGCCGCACCCGACCAGCGCCCGGCGCTGCTGGAGCGGGCCAAGTCGCTGGCCGCCGAGGTGAAGGCCGCGGAGGTTGCGCAGTCCGAGGCCGAGGCCGCCGCCGTTGCGGTTCATCAGGCCATCCCGAACGTCATCCTCGAGGGGGTGCCGGCCGGTGGCGAGGACGACTACGCGGTCCTCGATGTGGTCGGGGAACCGCCGGCGATGGACAGCCCCCGCGACCATCTCGACCTCGGTGAGCACCTCGGGCTGATCGACATGGAACGCGGCGCCAAAGTGTCCGGGTCGCGGTTCTACGTCCTCACCGGCCGGGGTGCGCTTCTGCAGTTGGGGCTCCTGCAACTGGCCGTGCGACTGGCCACCGACAACGGCTTCACGTTGATGATCCCGCCGGTCCTGGTGCGGCCCGAGGTGATGGCAGGCACCGGTTTCCTCGGCGCGCACGCCGAGGAGATCTACCGGATCGAGTCCGACGACCTCTACCTGGTCGGGACTTCCGAGGTTCCCCTGGCCGGTTACCACGCCGACGAGATTCTCGATCTCTCCGCCGGACCGCGGCGCTACGCGGGATGGTCGTCGTGCTTCCGGCGCGAGGCCGGTAGTTACGGCAAGGACACCCGCGGGATCATCCGGGTTCACCAGTTCGACAAGGTCGAGGGGTTCGTCTACTGCCGTCCCGAGCAGGCCGAGGCCGAGCACCAGCGGTTGCTGGGCTGGCAACGCCAGATGCTGGAACTGATCGACGTGCCCTACCGGGTGATCGACGTCGCCGCCGGCGACCTCGGCTCGTCGGCGGCCCGCAAATTCGACTGCGAGGCCTGGGTTCCCACCCAACGGGCGTACCGCGAACTGACCTCGACGTCGAACTGCACCACCTTCCAGGCCTGCCGGCTCGCCACCCGTTACCGGGACGACAACGGCAAGCCGCAGATCGCGGCGACGCTCAACGGCACCCTGGCGACCACGCGGTGGCTGGTCGCGATCCTGGAGAACCATCAACAACCGGACGGCACCGTGCGGGTCCCTCCCGCCCTGGTTCCGTTCGTCGGTACGGAGGTGCTCACGCCGTGATCGAGTTGGACCTCGACGATATGCACGGCTGGTTCGGCTTCGGCGTCGCCGGCAACTTCGCCGGCCACCTCGAACAAGCCGGCGAGGCGGGCGATTTCGCGGGCGTACGCACCGAGGGCACCGCGCCCAAGGGGATATTCCCCTGGTATGTCCCCGGTCATGACGGTCTGCTCGGCGAGTTCCCGCTGTCCCACGACGCACTGATGGTGCCCGCCGAAGGCGCCGACGACGGGGGCCCACTGAATCTGCAGATCGAGCCGGAGGTGGGCCTGGCCTGCGATGTGGTGTGGTCCGGAGACACGGTCGTCTCACTGCGGCCGTTCGCGCTCGGCGCCTTCAACGACTGCTCGATCCGGCGGCCGGGGGCGCGCAAGATCAGCGACAAGAAGAACTGGGGTCCAGCCTCCAAAGGCGTCGCGCGGGAGTTCTTCGAGGCCCACGACCTGACGCCGGACGGGCCGACCGCCACCTTGCGGCTGTTGTGTCACCTGCGGACCGCCGACGGCCGCCATCACGAGTACGGCGTGGACAGTCCGCTGCTGGGGTACTCCTACTACGGCGAGGTGCTGCTGGACTGGATCACCGAGCGGCTGGCCAACCAGAAAGGTTCGCCGGACACCCCGCTGGAGGATGTCGGCGCGCTGATGGTGGCCAGCGGGCATCCCGGGCAGGTGCTGATCGGGATCGGCGCGACCCGCTACACCCCCTATGGGGAGAGCACGTACCTGAAGGCCGGCGATGAGGGCATCGTGCGGGTCTACGACACCGCCGGCGAGGAGTTCTCCGAACTGCGCCAACTGGTCTGGGAACCCTGAGTCGATCGGCCGTCAGTTCCCGAGGAGTTCGTCGAACATCGCCAGGAACGCCGGTGCGTCGGCGGGTGTGAACGCCGGGCTGGGCCAGGTGCCGGGCAGGTCGAGGGTCACCAGGGTGGACTTGCGCGGCCGGTTGACATCCAGGGGCAGCCAACGCTGCAGATCCGAACTGCCCCAGATCCGGAATCGTTGCAGCCACAGCCCGAGCGGCTCGGCCCGGTAGCCGCGGATCGCCCGCAGCGGAATAACCTTGGCCGTGCCGGAGGGGAAATGGTAGCGCCGTAACGTCAGCGCCCAACGGTCCAACTGGACCAGGCCGTCGTCGTAGGACTGGCGCGGCGGCCGGGTCATGCCTGCTTCGAGCACCGCAACTCGTGGCCTCGGCTGGTCAGGCACCGGCCGGTCTTGAGATCCCAGGCCCAGCCGTGCAGGTTACAGGTCAGGGTGGTGCCCTCGACGACACCGAACTTCGACAGGTCGGCCTTGAGGTGCGGGCAGCGGCGCTGAACCTCCCAGCCGTCGAGCGTGATCGTCGAGGTGTCGTCGTGCGCTTCGGCGAACCAGCCGTCGGCGTAGGCGATGCGCTCGTCGGTGAGGCATTTGAAGAATGTGTAGAGGTACTCGTTGTATCCGCCGACCCGCCAGGCCCTGAACCGGGTGGACAAGAAGATTGTGTTCACCCAGTCCGGCTCGTTGTCGCGCAGGACGGTCCGCACCAGTTCCGGGGCGATCTCGAATCCGTAGCGGAACTTCTCGTCCGGAACTGGTTCGCGCACGGTCCTTTTCGGGAAGTCCAGCACGACGGTCTCCGGTCCCATCGCGAGTTCGACCGGGTACCCGATACCGTCGCAGATCTGATCGCTGGCCAGCATGATCGGTTCGACGCGGGCCCGCAGCGGTTCCAGCAGGGGTTCGCCGGCGGCCGGCGCCCAGCCGTCCTTCTCCGCCGCCAGGACCGGGGCCATCCGCTCGGCGTAGGCGGCGATGTAGTCGGCCTTGCCGGTGGTGAAGATCCGCTCCACCTCGTCCTGGGCCAGTGGGTGGGTCAGCGACTCGAGCCGGGGTCCGGTGAATTCGGCGACCGAACCGGGGATCATCAGCAGACCGCCCTGATGGCCGTGGATGCGCATCTGCTCCAGGAAGACCATCTGGTCGGGAAAAATATTGCCCGGGTCGTCCCGGTCGTCGTTGAGACCGCGCAACTCCGGATCCAGGAAGCACGGCGGCCCGGCCGACGGGATCACCCAGGTGGCCCCGACGTCGGCGATGTACTGCCGGCAGCGGTCCATGCCACGCTGGCGTTTCTGGACGGCGAAGGCCTCCTTGGCCCGCTCGGGCATGTCGTAGACCATGGGGTACCAGATCGCGCCGGAGTACTGCGGCATGTGCACGTCGATCCGGTCGAACTCCGCGAGCATCTCCACGCCGAGCGGCCGGGAGTCGTTCATATTGAACACCGTGGTGGTGCCGTCGGAGATGACGATCCCGGAGTCGCCGATAGGCCCGTCAGCCGGGGCGCGCAGCGCGACGATCATCACTTCGAGATCACCCTTGGGTCCACTCACCCGGTGCTTGACGGAGTCGGTGGTCTCGAAGAACCGATGGAATCCCAGGGCCTCGAGTTCACGCTTGAGGTCGGGCACCGGGAAATCCGGTAGCAACACCACCGCGTCCTTGTTGACGTGTTCGGTGAGCAGTCGGGGGTCGAAGTGGTCCTTGTGCAGGTGCGAGATGTAGAGATAGTCGCAATCACCGAGGGCGTTCCAGTCCAGGTCGCTGTTGTCGGGGAAGACGAACCACGAGCCGAAATAGGCCGGGTGCAACCAGGGATCGCACAGGATGCTCCCGGCGGCCGTGTCGATCCGGAACCCCGCGTGGCCGATGCTGGTGACCTGCATGAATCCCCTTCCCGAGAGTGACGCAGTCGCCCATGAGCTTAGCCGCCCACGGGTAGGCTGACGTTCGTGGAGGCGGCATACGGAACGGTGATCGCGGGTGTCCGGCTGATGTGGCGCACCCAGGGCCTGAAGATCACGGTCACCGGGATGGAGCACCTGCCGGCCACCGGTGGCGCGGTGGTGGCGATCAACCACACCGGCTATCTGGACTTCACCTTCGCCGGTCTGCCGTTCTACCGGATGCGGCCCCGCCGACTGGTGCGCTACATGGCCAAGCAGGAGGTCTTCGACCACAAGGTCACCGGGCCGGTGATGCGCGCGCTGCGTCACATTCCGGTGGATCGCTCCAGTGGTGCCGCTTCGTTCGACGCCGCCGTGCAGGCACTCAGGGAGGGCGAACTGGTCGGGGTCTACCCGGAGGCGACCATCAGCCGGAGCTTCGAACTCAAGGAGTTCAAATCGGGTGCGGCCCGGATGGCGATCGCCGCGGATGTGCCCATCCTTCCGCACATCGTCTGGGGTGCCCAGCGGATCTGGACCAAGGATCACCCCAAGAAGATGTGGCGGCCCAAGGTGCCGATCTCCGTCGCGGTCGGCGAACCGATTGCACCGACGCTGCCGCCGACCGAACTGACCGCGCTGCTCCGTTCGCGGATGCAGCATCTACTCGAGCAGGTCCAGGATGACTACGGCCCCTACCCGCCGGGGGAGTTCTGGGTCCCGCACCGCCTGGGGGGCGGCGCTCCCACCCCGGCCGAGGCGGCCAAACTGGAAGCCGCGGAAATGGCGGAGCGCGCAGCCAGGCGAGAGCGGCGCGGCGGCGGAGCGGGCTAGATGGAACCGGCCTGATGCTGCCCGCACTGATCGCCAGTGACGTCGACGGCACCTTGCTCGATCCCGACGAGCGCGTCACCGAGCGCACCCGGCAGGCAGTCCGTGCGGCGGTGGCCGGCGGGGTGCGATTCATCCTGGCCACCGGGCGTCCGCCGCGATGGATCCCGCCGATCGTCGACGCCCTGGGCTTTGCCCCGATGGCCGTGTGCGCCAACGGCGCGGTGGTCTACGACGCCGCCACCGACCAGGTGCTGTCGGCGCGAACCCTGCCGGTCGACGTCCTGACCGAACTGGCCGAGATCGCGGCGCGGGCGGTGCCGGGCGTTGGCCTGGCGGCCGAACGTGTCGGCCGCAGCGCTCACGACACCGCCACACCGCAGTTCGTCAGCGCGCCCGGTTATGAGCACGCCTGGCTCAACCCCGACAACACCGAGGTGTCCTACCAGGACCTGCTGAGCTCGCCGGCGATCAAGTTGCTGGTGCGCAAGCCCGGTATGCCCAGCTCGGAGTTGGCGGCCGTGCTCACCCGCCACGTCGGGGTGCTGGGCGATATCACCTACTCGACCAACGACGGACTGGTGGAGATCAGCGCCGTCGGAATCACCAAGGCGGTCGGCGTGGAGGAGGTGGCCCGGCGTTGGGAGATCGGGGCCGAGGACATCGTCGCCTTCGGTGATATGCCCAACGACATCCCGATGCTGCTCTGGGCGGGCCACGGGGTCGCCATGGGCAACGCGCACCCCGAGACCATCGCCGCCGCCAACGAGGTGACCGCACCCAACGACGACGACGGGCTGGCCCGGGTCCTCGAACGCTGGTGGCTCTAAGCCCCACGTCACAGCCGGGCACGGCGGCGATCGCGCAGACCCTTGCGCATACCCTCGGGGGTATGTAATCTGATGTCAGATACCCCTGGTGGTATGTGAACCGGAAGGGAGGCG
Organism: Actinomycetota bacterium; assembly: GCA_005787665.1. The sequence continues at coordinate 3,582 of SYAB01000169.1, read as the reverse complement.
ACCCATGTTGGCAGATGAGCGCAATGTCGCCGAGATCCTGCACCGCCTGCGCCGTGCGCAGGGCCAGTTGGCCGGTGTGATCGGCATGGTCGAGCAGGGCCGCGAATGCAAGGACGTGGTGATTCAGTTGGCCGCGGTGTCCAAGGCCCTCGACCGGGCCGGATTCAAGCTCGTTGCCTGCGGTATGCGCGAGTGCGCGTCGGGAAACCAGGGCGACGGCACGCCGCTGACCGAGGCCGAACTCGAAAAGCTGTTCCTGACCCTGTCCTGACCCTGCGCCCAAACCCAAACACCAGACCCAGCACCAGATCCGAGGAGAAGAAAACATGTTGTTCAACCAGTACTACCTTGACTGCCTCTCACACGCGTCGTACCTCATCGGCGACGAGACCAGCGGCCGTGCCGTGGTGGTCGACCCGCAGCGCGACGTCAGTGAATACATCGCCGACGCCGAGGCGGCCGGCATGACCATCGAACTGGTCATCGAGACGCACTTCCATGCCGACTTCCTCTCCGGCCACCTCGAGTTGGCCGAGGCCACCGGCGCCAAGATCGTCTACTCCTCGGTGGCCAAGCCGGAATTCGACTTCATGCCCGTCGGGGACGGCGATCGCTACTCACTGGGCGATGTCGAGTTGGAGTTCCGCCACACTCCCGGCCATACCCCGGAGTCGATGAGCATCGTGGTCTACGAGCACGCCGGTGGCAGCGCGCCCTACGGTGTGATGACCGGCGACACGCTGTTCATCGGGGACGTCGGCAGACCCGACCTGTTGGGCTCGATCGGGTTCACCAAAGAGGAACTGGCCGACAAGCTGTACGAATCGCTGCACAACAAGCTCATGCCGTTGCCGGACACCACCCGGGTGTACCCGGCGCACGGCGCGGGTTCGGCCTGTGGCAAGAACCTGTCGACCGAGCTGTGGTCGACGATGGGCGAACAGCGCAAGACGAACTATGCGCTGCGTGCCTCGAGCAAGGAGAAGTTCGTCGAGCTGGTCACCGAAGGCCAGCCGCCTGCGCCCGGTTACTTCGTCTACAACGCGATCCTCAACCGTAAGGGCCGCGAACTGCTCGACGAGTCCGAGATGCCCACAGCGATGACCTACCAGCAGGTTCTGGACGCGGTCCGGGGCGGCGCGGTTCTCGTCGACGGCCGTGACCCCGAGGAATTCGCACTCGGCCACCTCAAGGCCGCGGTGAACATCGGGCTCGAGGGCCGCTACGCGGAGTTCGCCGGGTCGGTGGTCAAGCCCGAGGACGACATCATCCTGATTACCGATCCGGAGCGGGAACTGGAGGGCAAGAACCGTCTGGGCCGCATCGGGTTCGACCGGGTGATCGGCTTCCTGAAGGATCCCTACGCGGTGATGTTCGACAATCAGCGCGATGTCGAAGTGGCTTCGCGGCTGACCACCAACGCACTCGGTGAGCGCATCGCCGATGTGCCGGAGTTGCAGCTTGTCGATGTGCGCAACCCGGGTGAAGCCGCTGGCGGAATGATCGCCAACGCGGTGAACATCCCGGTCGGCCAGCTGCCCGACCGGATCGGCGAACTCGACCCGCGTCGGCCGACCGTCGTCTACTGTGCCGGCGGATACCGTTCCTCGATGGCGGCAAGTCTGCTGCGCAAGAACGGATTCGACGATGTCAGCGATCTCCTGGGCGGCTTCAACGCCTGGGACGAAGCGACCCAGAACGCCTGACGCGACGCGAAGGACACCGCTCATGAACGCCAAACACCACGTCCTCGTCGTCGGGGGCGGCACCGCGGGCATCACCGTCGCTGCCCGACTGCTGCGCAAGGGTTACAGCGACGTCGCCGTCATCGAGCCCTCCGATCGGCACTACTACCAACCGTTGTGGACCCTGGTCGGCGGCGGTCAGGCCGATGCCGCGTCCACCGAGCGCTCGGAGGCCTCGGTGATGCCGAAGGGTGCGACCTGGATTCGCAAGGCGGCCAGCGGTTTCGACCCGGACAACAACACCGTCGTGTGCGATGACGGATCCACCTACGGCTATGACGTGCTGGTGGTGTGTCCGGGGCTGCAGTTGGACTGGGACGCGACCGAGGGGCTCCCCGAGGCCCTGGGCAAGGGCGGGGTCTCGTCGAACTACCGTTTCGACCTGGCCCCCCGCACCTGGGAGTTCATTCGCGGGATGCGTTCGGGCACAGCGGTGTTCACCATGCCGACCGGGCCTGTCAAATGCGCGGGTGCCGGCCAGAAGATCGCCTACCTGGCATCGGACTACTGGCGCCGCGAGGGGGTGCTGAAGAACATCGACGTCCACCTGGTGGCGCCGGGACCGCGGATCTTCGGCATCCCGTCGATCGCCGACAGTCTGGAGAGGGTGATCGCCGACTACGGCATCACCCTGCACACCGAATCCGAGCTGAAGACGGTCGACGCCGGCGCGCGCAAGGTGACGATCGCCGGCGTCGGGCCGAGCGGCCAGGACACCATGCTGTCCTACGACATGCTCCATGTCGTGCCGCGGCAGTCGGCGCCGGACTGGATAAAGTCCAGTCCGCTGTCCACCGGCGACGCCTCCGGGTTCGTCGAGATCGACAAGCACACCATGCAACACGTCCGGTACCCGAACGTGTTCAGCCTGGGCGACGTTGGATCATCGCCGAACGCCAAGACCGGCGCGGCGGTACGCAAGCAGGCGCCGGTCGTGGTGGAGAACGTCGACGCCCATCTACGGGGCCGGCCGTTGAACGGCGCCTACGACGGCTACTCGTCGTGCCCGATCGTCACGTCGTCCCACGCGATGCTGCTGGCCGAGTTCGACTACGACCTGCACCTGCAGCCGTCGTTCCCGGTGCTGAACCCGTCCACTCCGCATCGGCCGTACTGGTACCTCAAGAAGTACGGCCTGCCATTCCTCTACTGGAACCTGATGCTCAAGGGACTTGCCTGACGGACCCTCGTCGAGCGTGAAACTGCCGCGGAATCTCCGATGATTTTCCGCAGAGGTTTCACGCTCGCGGAGCGTCCGGGGACGGGCAGAGACGGGCTGGGACGGACGCGGACTGCTTCAGGCGTCCAGGTCCTTCTCGACCAGTTCGGCGATCGCGGCGACCACGGCCTCGTCGTCGGCCGATACGGTGACCTGGGAGCCGTTGCCCGCGCCGAGCGTCATGATCATCAGCGCTGAACCGGCGTCGACCGGGTCGCCGCCGTCGAGGGCCAGGGTGACCGGGACACCTGCGGTGACCACGGCTTCGGAAATGATCGCGGCGGGGCGGGCGTGCAGTCCGACCGCCGAACCGACGGTGACCGTCTTGCTGGCCATGGGTGACTCCTTCGTTCGTCTGCCGGGGTCGAGGTTAGTTGCTCGGGCGCGCTTTCACGCCGCTACGGCCCTTTCGGGTGTCTCGGCCGCCGGTCGCACCCCGGTGAACTGCTTCGCGGCGATCACCGCCACCGCGCCGACCACCGTCCCGGCCGCCAGAGCCACCACGAACCAGGCCAGCTTGCCGATCGCGAAGAAGACGAAGATGCCGCCGTGCGGCGCCTTCAGTGTCACATCGAAGGCCATGATCAACGCGCCGGTGACGGCGCCGCCCGCCATCAT
>SYAB01000168.1 GCA_005787665.1 Actinomycetota bacterium | reverse complement strand
TCGGTCCCGCCGCTGATCGAGGACACCGCGACATCGCGGCCCACCTCGGCGGTGACCCACTCGAACAGCTCGGCCGGCAGTGGTGAACCGGTGCTGCCCAGCGTCCGAAGCCGGCTCAGGTCGTGCTGGGCGCCGGGGTGCAGACCCGCCTTGCGGGAGGCCAGCAGGTGGCCCGGGCTGGTGCCGAAGAAGGTGACCCCCTCGGTCTCGAGCAGCTGCCAGAGCCGGTCGGCGCCGGGGTACATCGGGTGGCCGCTGTAGGTGACGATCGTCGCGCCGCACAGCAGGCCCGCGAGGCGGAAGTTCCACATCATCCAGCTCAGCGCGGTCTGCCAGAAGAACACGTCGTCAGCGCCGAGGTCGGCGTGCAGGACGGCGGCTTTGAGGTGCTCCAGGACCACCCCGCCGTGGCCGTGGGCGATGCCCTTGGGCCGGCCGGTCGTTCCCGAGGTGAACAGCACCCACAGCGGGTGGTCGAAGGGCACCGGCGTGACGTCAACCGCTTCGGGCTCGGCGACCAGCGCGCGATAGTCGTCGCCGTCGAGCAGGATCAGGTGCGGATCGCCGGGTACGGCGGCCCGCAGAGCGGCGGTGTCCGCGCGCTTGTCGACCCATCGGCCGTTGAAGAGATAGCCGTCGGTGCTGAACATCACCGTCGGAGCGAGTTGTCCCAGCCGTGCCGCCGCACCCTCGGGCGCATAGTCCTGCCCGCAGGCCGACCACACCGCGCCGACGGCGGCCGTCGCCAGGAACGCCACCGCCGCCTCGGCGATATCGGGTAGGTAGGCGACCACGCCGTCGCCGGGCCGCACGCCCAGGTGGCGTAACTCGGCGGCCAGCGCGCCGACCCGGCCCGGAAGCTGCGGCCAGTCGATCTGGGTCCGGGTGCCGTCCTCGTCGATCCCGATGACGGCCGGGCCGGTGCGCGCAGCGGCATGCCGCAACACCTGATCCACATAGTTCAGCCGAACCCCGGGGAACCAGCGTGTGCCGGGCATCGCCCGGTCGGCCAGTATCCCGTCGTCACCGGGACCTGGCCCGGTGGCCGCCCGGATGTCGAAGTACTCCCAGACCGCTCGCCAGAACGCGGCCGGGTGCTCCACCGACCACTGCCAGAGGGCCGGGTAGTCACCGCCGGGGGCGCCGGGGGAGGCGGCGGCGAACCGGCGCCACTGTGGCTCGACCATCGCCCTCCTCAGACGAACTCGACGCCGGACATCTTGATCTGGCCGTCCTCGCGGACCAGGTTCAGCACCACTCGCCACAGCCGGGGTTGCTGCTGATCCTCGGGCACCTGCTTGCCTTCCCGCCGGGAGCTCGCCGAGACCAGGACGACGGCGGAGTCGGCGGTCATCGACTCCACGGCGGCGTCGTTGACGCTGGCCTTGGTCACGATCTTCTCGTCCTGGAGGGCGGTGACGAAGTCCTCGGCGGTTTCGGCGAAGTTGTCCCGGAACCTGCCGGTCGAGCCGTCCAGAACGCGCTGCACGCTGTCCTGGGCGCTGGAGTAGTCGATCGACATCAGGTTGATCACCCCCTGCCGGGCGGCCGCGGCATATTCGGCGGCCCGCTGGTTCTGGGCGGCGATCTGACGGCCCTGCCAGATCATCGCGCCGGTGGCCACGAGCACCGCGACGGCCATCAGCACCGCGGCGCCGGCGGCGAGGGTCGTCGGCAGCGGCCGCCGCGGCCGCGGCGTCGGATCGAGCTCGGACGTCGCCCCGGGGACCGAATCCGGCCCGTCGCGCGCGGCGAGTTTGCGGCGCAGCTCCTCGGCGCGGGCCCGGGCGGCATCTGCCCTGGCCTCGGCCGCCTCGGCTTCGGCTTCCGCCTCGCGCGCGAGGTCAGCCTCGGTGCGATCCGGCATCGGACCTCCTCTCGCTGGTCGCGCTCCCGGGAATCTTGCCTGACCGCCGGACTGCGCCGACGCCGGTGTGCGACAGTGAGTCCGTGCGATCGACCGTAGCCGCTGCCGCTGCGCTGATCGCCGCCGGACTCGTCGCGCCGGCTCCGGCCGGTGCCAACGAGTGCAATGACCCGTTCTGCACGCCGGGCATCGCACCCGGCGTCGTCCTGGGCGCCCCGTGCGCGGACACCGGCTTCTACGTGTTCGGCACCACCTCCTGGGGACGGCTGGTGTTCTGCGGCTCGCCGCGGCGCTATGAACCGCGTTACTTCCGTTCGCCGCCGATGGTGGGTGTCAAGGATCTCGACGCCAGCTGTACCGGGTACGAGAACTCGGTGGCGCAGGCTCCCGACGGCTTGTTCCTGAGCTGCGGGTTCGAGAACGGCCGGGCGGTCTGGGTGCGCGGGGACGCCTGAGCCGGGCCGGTTCGGGGGGAGTGAGTTCAGCGGGAGCGGTGAGGCAGTCTCACCAGTTCCGCAGCGAGCACAGCGCGCCCTTGGCGCCGGAATTGGTCACCACCACCGCACCGTCGACCGCGAGCGTGCAGTGAAAGTTCGGCGGATTCGGGGATTGCCCCGAGGTGGCCAGCACCATCGCCCAGTACCGCGGGTTGGCCAGTTTGACGTTGAGCACCCAGGGTCTGTCGGGGCCCAGGTCGGCCTCGGCCTTCGGGCTGAACAGGTAGGGGTTGTGGCTGTAGTCGGCGTAGGTGGGTGGCTCGGTGTCGCGGTAGTAGATATCGGCGGGGAAGGGATTGTCGGTGTAGACGGTGTAGGTGACGTCGTGCAGCACCGGTCCCTCGGCGGCCGCGGGGGCCGAACCGCACACCGCCGCGGCCACCAGGGCCACGGACAGGGGGAGAGGCAACGGCCGCATGCTGTCAGAGTCTTGCAGACCGCTGGCCGTAGGATCGGTGGTTTGCCGGGTCCAGGAGGTGTTCGCCGATGACGGCCGCCGATGACCGCTCGACGGACCTGCTGACCGAACTCGCCGAGGCGGACGCGGCGGAGGCCGACGCCCGCGAGGAGGCCGACCGTGCCAAGGCCAGGGCCGCTGAACTGGCGGTCCTCGGCGACGTGGAGGCGCCCGCGACGGTCCGGTCCCGGCTGCGGTCCGGGCGGGCCGCGGGTCTGGCCTCGGTCGCCGTACTCGTCGGCGCTGGGGTGACCGCGATCGTGTTGATGGTCGTCAACCACGTCGAGGTGGCCGCGCAGCGGGCCCAGGACCGGGCTGCGGTCGACGCGGCACGCAACGGCGTCACCGCGTTGCTGTCCATCGACCACACCCGAGCCCGTCAGGATGTGCAGCGGGTGCTGGACCTTTCCACCGGCCGCTTCCGCGACGAGTTCGCCCGTGACGCCGACGATTTCGTCGCCACCGCCGTCGAGTCGAAGGCCGTCACCGTCGGATCGGTCAACGCGGCCGCGCTGCAGGCGGTCCGCGACGGCGACGGTGTCGTCATGGTCGCGGCCAATTCGACGGTGAGCAACGCCGGAGGTGCCAAGGATGATCTGCGGCCATGGCGGATGAGTGTGACGGTGACCCGTGACGGTGATACCTGGAAGATGTCGGATGTGGAGTTCGTGCCATGAGCAGCAGTGACGAGCCGGACCAGGCCGTGACCGAGTCTGTCGAGACCGAGTCGGTCGAGACCGTCGTGACCGAGTCCGAGGTGACCGAGACCGAAGAGATCGCGACCGACCCGACCGTTCCGGCCGGGGCGACGGCTGCCGGCCCGTGGCGGCGGGCGCTGACCTGGTGTCGCGGCCGTCCGGTCCCGGTGCTGGCAATGGCGCTGCTGCTGGTGTCCGCGGTGGCGGCCGGATCGGTCTACTGGTGGGTCTACCGGCCGGACCGGATGACCGATGCCGCCGCCCAACAGCAGGCGGTCGCCGCGGCCCGGGAGGGCACCGAGGCGCTGCTGTCCTACTCGCCGGAGAAACTCGACGCCGACCTGGCCAACGCCAGGTCCCACCTCACCGACCCCTTCCTGAGCTACTACAGCGATTTCACCGACACGGTGGTGGCCCCCGCAGCCCGGGACAAGGGCGTCAAGACCGAGGCCAACGTCGCACGTGCCGCGGTGTCGGCGATCCGGCCCGGGCGGGCCGAGGTGCTGGTTTTCGTCAACCAGGTCACCACCAGCCGGGATCGGCCCACCCCGGCGCTGGCGACCAGCAGCGTCATGGTCACCCTGGTGCACACCGGGGGCCGCTGGTTGATCTCGGAGTTCGCACCGATCTGACCGCGATAGCCGCCCCCTGAAGTCCCGGTAGTTCGGGACTTCCGTCACTGTCGCCGGAGCGCGGTGATCGGTCAGAGTGTCAGCAGGGTCTGGTGGCTGACCCTGTGAGGAGCGGCCCATGAGCGCGGACTTTCCCGACGCCAGGACCATGCGTGCCGCGCTGACCCTGGCGACGAGGGCACCGTCGGTGCATAACTCGCAGCCCTGGCATTTCCGGGTCGGCCCCAACAGCCTGCATCTGCATGCCGACCCGAGCCGCCACCTGCCGAACACCGATCCCGACCGGCGCGACATGCTGCTCAGCTGCGGTGCGGTACTGCACCACAGCGCCGTGGCACTGGCGGCGATGGGTTGGCGCGCCCGGGTTCACCGGTTTCCCGACCCCGCCGACGACGATCACTTGGCCGCCGTCGAGGTGGTCGCGCAGGCCCCGGACGAACTCGACGTGGTGCTCGCCGCAGCGATCGCGCGCCGTCGCACCGACCGGCGTACCTACAGCTGCTGGCCGGTGCCGTGGGGTGACGTCGCCCTGATGGGGTCCCGCGCGGCACGGGCCGGGGTGATGCTGCGCCAGATCGACCTGCTTCCCCGGCTCTCCGCCGTCGTCGCCGAGTCGGCGGCCCGCCACGCCGCCGACGCCGACTACCTCGGCGAACTGCGCGCCTGGAGTGGTCGGCACGGGTCGGGGGTCGGCGTACCGGCCCGCAACACCCCGGGTCCCGAGCCGGACGCCGCGATCCCCGGCCGGGTGTTCTCCGACCCTGTTCTGCCCCAGTCGCCTCGCAGCCCGGCCGCTGAGGACAGTGGCGTGATCGT